>NZ_BPPH01000027.1:0-32548 GCF_021602765.1 Acinetobacter sp. KAM396 | reverse complement strand
TCGAGGTACGCCAACCAAGCGTTTAAATTCAGAATCTGAAAAACGGTTTAAGTTCTGATATCTCATGAAACTTAGATTGAGGTGGTTTTTACTTTCGCAAGAGATCTAATTAAAGACAGTAAATGATTGTCTTTGTGCTTTAAAGCTTTTTCACTTAACTGGGTAAAACTGCGGCGGTTTAGTGTTTCAGTTAAACTGTCATGATTTGCCAGATACAATACTTCTCTATACAACTGATTTCGGTTTTGGTTAATCACACATAAAATTAACGTGGCAAGACCTAAAATAATTAAACCCACACGAATAGAAATAATGTTGATTAAATAACTCGAATTCACTTGATCTATAAACAAGCCTGTGACGCTATGATACAGAGTTAAACAGACCAAGCTATTAATCAGTGCCAAATTAAAAAGTTGATAGCTGGCAGCTGCCCAAATTAATGCAGCCAATGGATACAACAATGCACCTGGTCCATAAAAAATATGGGTGCAGGCGATAGAGATCAGCAATGCAAAAAAGGGCAAGATATCCTGAATTTGAGTTTCTTTAGCATATTGATTATTTATAAGTTTTTTGAATTTAGACCAGCGTGGGGCAGCCAAAATTAAAGGTAAGACAATTACCGCATTTAAAATTTCACCAGACGACCAAGTAAAAAAATCAATCCAACGATTTTCTTTTAACATAAAGGTGTGCGGCAAATTTGGCAGCAGAAGAATGGCAAATAAAGCCCCAAAGAAACAGCCTAAAGTTACAGCAATAATATGTGGATATAGCTCTGACACATTATTATTGCTCGCTGGAAGTTTAGCGCGGGCAGAATTAAAGAAAAACAACCCACTAAAAACAGCTACAAAGTTGGAAAGCGTCAAACCTAGCGTCATCAGGAAAGTATTGCCTGTGACCAAATCGGCGCCCATATAGCCAAAAAACGCACCCAAAATTGCACCAAAACTTTTTAAAGATGGAAAGCGAATGAGTAGCCCCAACAAGAGGGCGTTGGTTGGCCAAAAAAAAGAAAAGTAGCTAAGCGGGCGAGTAAAAATACCCAATAAACAAGCAAAAAATACCACAACAGCAAGCAGCCCAAAGGCAAATATTTGCTTTTGAGCCGAAGATATAGTTTGCGGTATGCTAAAGTTTTGCAAGTACTAAACTCACTTTTGCAATGGGTTGATAATTAAGAAAAAAACTTGATGAGTTTGACGTTCATAACAGAAAGGCGATCATATCAAATAACCATTACCCATAAAGTCAATTAAATGTAAATTGTGTCACACTTTTGCTAAATAAAATTGTTGTGTTGTGTTTATGCTTGCAGATTTGGATTAAAAATATGCTAAGTTGTCTAAACGGTTTATATCTTTAAATAAATGTATGAAAAAAATATATCTAACCACAGTTTTAAGCTTATGTTCTGTCTGTGCGATTGCGAATGAAAATACAACAATACATTCAGCCAAGTTAACGCCAGTAGCAGCAGAAACGACCAATAAATTTCGTGTGGTGACCCGTCCAGAAATTGTGGGGCTGTGGGGCATGCAAATACCAAATAATCGTAAATGTATTGAATATTACAACTTTAAAAGTAATAGCGATGTGGTGATTAAAAGCGGTCAAGAATGGTCTGCGGGCGTATATGATTATCAACCTTCACAAGACCCTGCAAATTCGTTACCTGCTTTAATTTTGCAAGTTAAATATGACAATAATGAAGTGGATTGTTCTGGATATCAGGAAGACCAAACAGGGGACATTTCACAATATTTTGTAAAATGGAAAAATGCGCATACCATTAATTTCTGTAATAATGAAAAAGCAGAACAATGTTTTGCGACGTTGTACCGTGTCCTGCCTTAAACTTTTCATTATTTGGTCTATTAGAGATCTTTTATAAACTCATATCCCTCATCCTCTAGCGAGTGTATTGATCATCATGAGCGTTAAAGCACAAAAGTAGTGAATTTCAATATTTCATTAGACTCATTATTGATGATCATTTTTGGAATCTAGAATCAATTAACAAGAGCGACACATTTTATTGAGTTGAAAAGTTAGGTGAATTCTTAGAATCATTAGACTTTTTCAACCGGCAATGACCTTATTACATAAATTAGGAGCAAGCTGTGATTTAAAGGTTTGAGGAATTTTTATACAATTGAATCATAGTGTTAGATATTTTTTTTCAACAAAGCTCTGTTACAAATAAGACTTTATTTTCTCTTATTAATATATACAAATGTATTTTAATTTAAATGAAAAATTTTATCGTCTTGCTGAAAATAAAACGGCTACCGAGCCATGCAAGCATTTAGCGACACATGGCTCAGCAATAAATCCGTAATTATGCCTCGTCAATTTCTACAGGATTTAGACTTTGGACAGAACTTGCTTTAAATGGTGCAGCAATTTGCTTTAAATCTGAACCCGATGGGGCTTGATACACTTTTAAGCCAAACTCAGGAATAATTGCCAGCAAATGATCAAAAATATCGGATTGAATACTTTCATATTCTTTCCATGCAGTGGTTTTGGTAAAAGCATAAATTTCTAGCGGTAAACCTTCACTGCTCGGCTGTAGTTGGCGAATAATCAATGACTGAGATTGATTAATACCTGGATGTTGTTTCAGATAAAACTCAACATAGGCGCGGAAAGTCCCTAAATTGGTTAAACGGCGCTGGTTGTATTGTGATTGGTTTGCTAACTGCTGATTAAACTGTTCAATTTCTTCATTTTTACTATGCAAATATTGATCCAATAACAAGAATTCTTTCAGTTTGCTTTGTTCTTGTTCAGTCATAAAGTGCACAGAACTTTGATCAATTAAAATGGCACGTTTAATACGTCGGGCACCTGCTTCCTGCATGCCACGCCAGTTTTTAAAGGTATCGGTAATGAGTTTATTGGTTGGAATGGTGGTTAGAGTTTTATCCCAGTTTTGTACGGTAACAGTATGTAATGACATATCAATGACATCACCATCGGCATTTAATGACGGCATTTCAATCCAGTCACCAATCCGTACCATATCGTAGGAAGAAATTTGTACTGAAGCCACCAAAGATAAAATGGTATTTTGGAAAACCAACATCAAGACAGCAGCCATTGCACCAAAACCCGCGAGTAAGGTAAACACATCTTTTTTTAGGAAAGTGCCTAAAATCATGAGGGCACACACCACATAAATAATGAGTTTAACTAACTGCAAATAGCCCTTAATTGGCTTGTTGCGTGATTTAGGATTGCGTTGATAGAACAGGTTAAAAATATTTAAAAATTCAGAAATTGCCAAAGCAATGGTCAGGAATATAAAGGCTTGCGCAGCCATTTGCACAAAGCTTTCTACTTTATCTGATAAGTGCGGCACGGTGGTAATGCCATTCATAATCACGACAGCAGGGACAATATTGGCAATACGACGGATCACGCTATGCTGTGAAATAATTTCGCTATTGGTAAAGGTCATTTTAGAAATGAGTTTACGAATACCACGCACCACAATTTGTTTGGCGATAAAGTTGGCTAAAATTGCCAGTAAAATCACAATACTGAGTGAGGTCAGCATTTCTAACCAAGGGTATTGGTTGAACCATTCCTGAATATTTTGAATTAAATTTAAGTCTTGCAAAAGATCCTCGCTTTAAGGTTACTGTTTTTCGTCTGCATGGCATTGTAAATCTTAGCCTGCAATCCACCTTAATTTTTAATTGATGTCTGAAATTGCTAGATAGTGTATCGACTAAAGTTTAAATTTTAAGGCTGAGTAACTTTTTTGCTACATTTTAATTATTTGTTTTTACAGTAAGTTTTAACTGAATGTATAGCTCTATTCAAAAAGCCAGTACAGATACTGGCTTTTTGAATAAATACTTAGCGTCAATATTTGCATAAAAATTTGCGTGGCCTACCACATCAAATCATCTGGAATCACATAGGCTGCATATGGATCTTCTTCATCTGTTGTTGCTTCATTTTTCTCGGCATTATTGACAATAATAAAGCCTTCCATTTTGCTATTAATACGTTCAGCCAAAGCTTTCGGTAGGAAGGCATAGCTGTCATTTTCCTTGGCAATCACCAAACTACCTGCCACGAGCGCATTGTAAATTTGTTGATTGATATACACTTTTTTTATTTTGCCGTCTAAAAATTGATAAGCAACTTCACCATCGGTATCACGAATTTTATGCTGATGAATCATTTGCATAATTGCAGCTTTCAATTCTTTTTCCTGTAAAGCTGCTTTCTTTTCTTGCTCAATGGCTTGGTCTTTGGCCAGTTTTTCTTGCTGTGCCTGTGCAATTTTGGCTTTCACTTCAGCATCTTTACTTTCGCCTGTGCGCTGTTCGTGTACGGCTTGTTTAGACAGTTTTTTTGCCTTTTTATTATCGACTAAACCCGCTTTGAGCAATTGTGCCTGTAGTGCATTTTTAACCATGATAATTTCCAAAACTTAATGTTGAAGATGTCGATAGCGAAAATAAATAATCCAATACACCAAACTCAAGCTTAGGCTGAGTCCAGCAGGTACCAGAAAAGAATTCAGTTTAAATGTAGGATAAATGGCTGCAGCGAGCAATCCACCCACAAAGAAACCAAGTAAAATCAGTAAGTGCAAAACAATACGTTTTTTTTCGACTTGTAAGCCTCTGACTCGATAACCGAGAGCTAAGCCTAAATCGGTCAATACCCCAGATAAATGTGTGGTACGGATGATGGTACCTTTATAGTAGCTGACCATGGCATTTTGTATGCCCATGGCGACTGACGCCCAAAGCAGGGCATAACGTGGGAAATAAGGCAATAACACCCAGCAAATTAAAATAAATAACGCCACCAAACTCATGGGTAAACCATAACGCCGCCCTAAGCGAAAATTACTATTTCCTAAAATGACGCCGCTATAAAATGAACCGATGACATAGCACAAAATCACGACAAACAAGAAAATCATCGCTTCTGGTTTCCAGTTGATTAGCGCCATCGCCAAGATACTGACGTTTCCAGTCATGTGTGAAACGGACTGATGTAATACGGTCACCAATCCGAGTACGTTAATAATTCCAGCGTTGACTGCCAGAAAAAAAGCACCAAATTGCACCCAAAGTGGTAAAGTTTGAAAAGGCATAGTCGATGATAGTGTAAGTTTCCTAACGCATTGTATCTTAACTCAAACCGCGGCCAACCGCAGTAGTAAATAGTACATCGGTAGATGAGTTGAGCGCAGTTTCGGTTGAATCTTGCAACACGCTAATGACCATACCAACCGCAACCACTTGCATGGCGATATCTGAAGAAATACCAAATAAGCCACACGCTACAGGGATGAGCAGTAATGAGCCGCCAGCAACACCTGAAGCACCGCAGGCAGACACCGTTGCAACTACAGATAAAATCAGCATGGTGCTAAAATCGACAGAAATCCCGAGGGTGTTTACTGCAGCTAAGGTTAAAACGGTGATGGTGACCGATGCGCCTGCCATGTTAACTGTTGCGCCTAAAGGAATTGCAACACTCGCCGTTGATTCCTGTACACCTAAGCGCTTGGCTAAGTCTAAGTTGACAGGAATGTTGGCTGCAGAACTACGAGTAAAGAATGCGGTAATGCCACTTTCGCGTAAGCATTGAAAAACTAAAGGATAAGGATTGCTGCGGGTCACAAATGCCACCATGATTGGGTTGATGACCAGCGCAACAAAGAACATTGTCCCTAACAAAACTGCCAATAATTGAGCGTAACTAGCTAAGGTGCTCAAGCCTGCATCGGCAAATGTCACGGCAACTAAACCAAAAATTCCGAAAGGCGCAAAGTTAATCACTAAGCGAATGACGCGATTGACTGCATTGGCAGCATCATTGAGCAGTGCTTTGGTGGTATCTGTAGCATGACGAAAAGCAATCCCTAAAGTCACAGCCCAAGCCAAAATACCAATAAAGTTGGCTTCGGCAATAGCAACTACAGGGTTGGCGACAAAACTAAGTAAAAGGTTTTTTAAAATTTCAGCAAGACTGCCTGGCGGGGTTAATTCTGTTTGTGTTGCAACATCTAAAAACAATGTGCTTGGGAAAAGTGTACTTGCAATAACTGCACTGAGTGCAGCTAAGAACATACCAATCGCATACATCAGCATAATTGGTTTGATATAAGCATTGCTGCTTCCGATTTTAAAATTAGCAATCGACGCCATCACCAAAAGAAACACTAAAACTGGCGCAACAGACTTTAGAGCTTTAATAAATAAATCACCCAAAAGACTTAAATAAGGCGCAGATTCTGGGAATAAAATTGCAACAACCACGCCGAGTACAATTGCAATCATAATTCGGGAGACCAAGCTCAAACGCAAAAAAGCTGAAAACATACTAAAACAAGGTAAGGGAAAGCGGCTATTCTATACTGAAATTCTCATGGGCTTAAAAATAATTTTGATTTAAAAGTTAAGTCTGTATTTTTAAAAGTGATATTTATCAAACTGTTTAAATTTCAGGAAGATAAAAGTACTGATTGATTAAAAAGGATGTATATTGATTATCCAGTTTTAAAGATTAAATTAAAGACCCATTTCTTGCTCTTTGAGTAAGTTCAGGCGCAATTTCTTGCATGGCTAAATAATGTGACAAATAAACTTTTCCATTTAAATGCTGTAAAAGTTTTGAATGCTGTAATTTGTCCATTACAGGGCCTTTAATTTCTGAAAAATGCAGACAGATATTTAATTTTTCGAGTTCAAGATTTAAATCTTCCAGCATTTCGAGTGCGCTTAAATCAATACTGCTAATACTCGAACAATTCACCACAACATGCTTTAACTCAGGGTTTTGACTGACTTGATTAATAAAAAAGCCTTTTAAAGTATTGGCATTTAAAAAAGTTAGATTTTCGTCAATTCGCATAGAAAGCACATGTGGCGCGGTACGTACTTGATGTCGCTCAATATTACGAAAATGTTGTGTGCCTTCAAGTAAACCGATTACTGCTATATGTGGTCGGCTAATACGCCACAACATTAGAATAAAGGTAGAAATTATACCCATAATTAAACCTGTCGAAATATCAATTAACACAACACTAAAGAACGTAACCCACATGGCTAGACCATCGGCTTTGGAATAACGCCAAGTTTCTATAAAAGATTGGAACTCAACCAGTTTCCAAATTGAAACAATAATGGTTGCAGCCAAAACAGCCAGTGGTAAGTCCTGGAAAAATCCCGTGAAGTATAAACTGACAATAACAATCAGGATGGAGGTGAATATACCTGCCATTGGTGTTTTTGCACCTGCATCGGCATTGACAACGGTACGTGACAAACTACCCGTGACGGGAAAAGAGGAACTGACACCTGCACCAAGATTGGCTAATCCGAGTGCAATGAGTTCCTGATTGCTATTTAAGTGACTGCGTTGCTGTAAGGCAGTGGCTTGCGCAATAGACAATGACTCTACAAAACTAATCATCGAAATCATGGCTGCGCCTGGCATAAGTTGGAGAACGAGTTGTGTATTCCATTCAGGGAGTTGAATAGGCGGGAATCCTGAAGGAATTTCTCCTACTGTTTTAATGCCGACCTGTTGCAAATGCAGTGAATAAACCAAAGCAATTGAACCGATCACCAATACCAATGGCAAGGCTTTTAAGAGAAAACCACTACCTCGAACACGTTCACGAATGGCATTACTGTTGATGATTTTAGGCGCACAAATTAGAAATAAAATGGCAGCAACACCCAAGAGCACGCTATAAAGATGGGTTTTTCCCACATATTGCCAAAAGCTGTGTAAGAATTCAGGTAAGTTATTGGCTTTAAGGGGGATGTCTAAAACAAATTTAAGCTGTCCAATGGCAATCATTAATGCAGAGGCAATAATGAAGCTTTTAATGACAGGATGGCTAATGAGTTGAATTAAAAAACCGAAACGAAAAACACCTAAAAGTAGTGAAATAATGCCGACCAACAGGGCAAGTAAACAGGCTGCTTGAATATAAGCCGCCGAACCAACTTCAAACAATGGATTGAGCGTCGCAAAGGTCATCATGGAAATAATGGCGACTGGGCCAATGGACAAGGTTGGGCTGCCACCAAACAAGGCGTACATGATCATGGGGATCACGCTTGCATATAAACCCATGACAGGAGGTAAACCTGCAAGCATTGCATAAGCCATTCCTTGAGGTACCAACATGGCTATGACGATAAACGCAGACAACAGGTCAGTTTTAAATGTTTCTGCATTGTATTTTCGCAGCCATTGCCAAGCAGGTAGCACCCGTGCCAATAGTGAATTGAAATCTGACATAGTAAAATCTAAATCATAAATTTAGATATATTATGAACAAAAAATGCTAAGAAGTCTTTGAGATAGGAGGGGGAATTAAATTTTATGGATATGCCTGATATATAGGCATCATTATTCAGTCCTGTGGGCAATAAAGTGAGTATAGGATATTAAGAATCTGCACCATTTTGTCATCTTTAATTGAATAAAAAATTTGCTTGCCATCACGACGGGTATTCACTACATCACTTTTACGCAGCATCATTAATTGTTGCGATAACGTAGGTTGATGAATTTGGGTTAACTCTTCAATTTGAGAAACATTTAATTCTTGCTGAGATAAATGACAAAGAATTAAAAGGCGGTCAGTATTCGCCAAAGATTTTAAAATTCCAACAACCGTATCCGCAGATTCGCGCATTGATGTGATTTCAAGCCCATCGTTCATTGTTTATTCTCTTAATTTACAGCTAACCCAATATATTAGGCGGGAGTGGAAGATAAATGATATAACATAAATCATTGGTTATATATGAGAACAATTATGCTTTTTTAAATCATATCAGCCCATCATAAATATAGGGCTGATATTCTAATAAAAAAGTTGATCAAAATGTGGTTGAGTTACAATTAAACCTATTTTTTTATCTGTTCAAAATTTTTTAATTCTTTCTCACTAAATTCACTAGACGCAGTTAACAATTCCTGAATTTCTGGGTTGTACCAAGCAAAACATTCTGACATTTTGGTTCTAAAAGTATCATCTAGGATTATATGTGTAGCATTGTGTTGTAAGATGCCTTGTTGATCTAAACTGCTAACAAAACTTTTTAAGGTTGCACTATCAAAATAATAACCAGACTTAAATTGTGCAGAATCTGCAGCGCGTTGTAATACTGTTTTGGCCATTTTTTCCAAAACTTTTAGATTTAAAGGAATGTGTTGGCTATAATGCAGCAAAAGTCCTTGAATCAATACGAAATTATTTAAACTTGGTTTTGCCAGTTCCGCTAAGGCATAGAATTCATGCTGGGTAATTAGGTTCGGCAGTAGTTGTTGATTTGTTTCTGTCATCCAGTTTTGTTGGATAAAATACGCCACAATTTTTTCTATTTCTTGAGCAAGGTCCTGTGGTGCCCATGCCAAGAAAAACTCTTGTTTCAAATATGGATAAATCGCCTGCATTTTTTGCATTAATTCTGCGCGGGATAATACTAAGTTTTGTTCATTAAACTGCTGCACAATTAATGCGACACACGCCGGTAAAATAAAGCAATGTAAAATATTATTGCTAAAATAGCTCAATAAGATTTTTTGGCTTTCAGCGACTCGAATTCGTTCTATATCATCTTCTTTAAAATGCTGCACTTGTTTAAGTTTTAGTGCATATTCAATAATTTCTTGTGGATTTAATTCCGTAATAATCATACGGGGGTCATAACATAATTGTTTGAGCAAATAGCGATATTGTTCAATTCGTCTGAGTAGCTCATCTTGTGTCAAGGCATGCTGATCGACATTTAATAAAATCAGAGAGATGAGTGCAATTGGATTAATCACTACGGCTTTATTGATATTTTCCAAAATCGCATGCGCAGTATGATCTACCGTATGAATTACAGAGCTCGGTAGTTCGTCATTGATATTCAGTTTTACATTGTGTGCTTGGTTGGCTACTAAAACATCATCTAAAAATACAGGTTCACCAAAGTTGACATAGACCTTACCAAAGACTTTTTCAATTTTACGGGCAGAGTTTAAAATGCCCCATAAAGATTCGGCTTCTTTGGGTTTGCCGTTTAATTCATTTAAATAAGATGTACCCTCAATCAGTTTTTCATAACCAAAATACGTCGGAATAAATGCAATAGGTTTGGTTGCTCCGCGTAAATGACTTTGAATAGTCATCGACAACATGCCTTTTTTCGGTGGTAACAATAAACCTGTGCGTGATCGTCCACCTTCAATAAAGTATTCAAGTGGGGTGTTGCGTGACAATAAGCTGTGTAAATATTCTTTAAATACTGAGGTGTATAATTCATTGCCGCTAAAAGTACGGCGAATAAAATACGCACCACCACCACGCATGAGTTGACCTACAATCGGTAAATTTAAATTAATACCTGCTGCAATATGCGGTACCATCAATCCACGATTGAAAATTACATAAGACAGCAATAAATAGTCGATGTGGCTACGATGACAAGGGGTATAGACAATTTCATAATCTTTGGCGAGTTCACGTACTGTGTCAAAGTGATGCACTTCAATGCCATCATAGAGCTGTGTCCAAAGCTTGGTCAGTGCCAATTCAGCAAAACGCAAAGTCGAATAAGAAAAGTCCGATACAATTTCAGTTAAATAGTTTTTAGCGCGCTTTTCTGCCTCAACCATACTCACTTTTTGTTCGATACTTTCTTTGCGAATAGCTTGTTGTACAGCTTCAGTTTTCATTAAAGTATGAATTAGATTACGGCGGTCAGATAAGTCTGGGCCTAAAATTGCTTCTTTGTATTGATTAAAATTGTGTTCTAGATGTTTCTCAATAAAGTGTGCAGGAGATAAGTGTGGCTGTTGTAGTGTGGCTTGTGTAATGAGCTGACGTAAAGAAATCGCTTTATGAAACTCGATATAGTTATCACGTGAATAGAGTGAAATATTAAGGATTTGTTTGAGCTTGTTTGGCGTAGACCACGCATCGGCAAATAATGCTTTAAACCAAGAGTCTTCGTATTCGGGTGAGCGTCCCCAAAGTACAGTCACAGGAACGAACACCACATCATGTTCAGGATGTTGCTTTAGGGTTTCAATTAAACGAATCAATTTGGCAGAGTAGTGATAAGCACTGTGCTGTGGGTTTTTCTCATGCAAGACCAAAATGGAATCATCTTCCTGGTGCTCGGCAATGATCAAAGGCGCATATACGGAAGGTAAACCCCGAGATTGCGTCTGCTGATCAATTAAGGCGATATTGCTGAGAGAGGCATCTTGCAGCACATAACAAAATTTTGTTTTTTCAGAGCTTTGAGCAATACGATATTCTAATTCTGCAGTCGTGCCTAATACTTGCGGCGTCACAATCTTATTTAAGATTTTTTTAGTGAAATTACGATAAAGCTGACTGTAACGTTTATTAGACATTGCATTCCCTACATTTTGTTATGTGTTGCTATTGTCAAAAAATAAATAGCGAATTTCAAACCCAAGTGCCGATAAAATCGACAGTTAAACTGAGGTTGTCATTGCTTTATTCTAATTCGCGTTTTGTTGAAAGCTAATCATATTTTGTATAAAACAATTTTAACGAAACATCGGCAACAAAATTATAAAAAGGTATGATAATTTAAAATTAGTTTATATAGATATAACATAGGAAATTATCATGACCACAGATGCAGCTTTTCCAACACCAGCAAACTTAGGGATTGCCGTATATAATAATAACGCAGAAGCGATTGGTAATACGCCATTGGTACGCATTAACCGTTTAATTTCTGGCGGTGCAACGGTTTTAGCCAAGGTGGAAAGCCGTAACCCTGCATTTTCTGTGAAATGCCGTATTGGAGCAGCTTTAATTGCCGATGCAGAAAAACGTGGCGTGTTAAAAGCGGGCATGCATATTGTCGAACCGACCAGCGGTAATACAGGAATCGCTTTGGCATTTGTAGCTGCAGCAAAAGGTTATGAAATTACACTAACTATGCCTGCAAGCATGAGTATCGAGCGCCGTAAGGTTTTGAAAGCTTTGGGTGCAAATTTGGTGCTGACTGAGCCTGCAAAAGGCATGAAAGGCGCGGTGGATGAAGCAGAGCGTTTGGCAACCGAACATCCTGAAACTTATTATTTGCCGCAGCAGTTTAATAACCCTGCCAATCCGCAAATTCATGAAGAAACCACAGGTCCCGAAATTTGGGCAGCAACAGGTGGGAAGGTAGATATTCTTGTTGCAGGTGTAGGTACAGGCGGTACCATTTCTGGTATTTCACGTTATTTCAAAAAGGTAAAAGGTCAGGCATTGCATAGTGTTGCAGTTGAGCCTGCAGAATCTCCAATTATTGGTCAAACAAAGCGTGGCGAAGCTCTTACACCTGCACCACATAAAATTCAGGGGATTGGCGCCAACTTTATTCCAAAAAATCTAGATTTAGATTTGGTGGATGAAGTGATTAGCATTGAAAGTTCTGAAGCAATTGATTGGGCACGCAAAACAGCAACTCACGAAGGTATTTTAGTCGGTATTTCTAGTGGTGCAGCAATGGCTGCAGCAGCAAAATTGGCGGCACGTCCTGAAAATGCAGGTAAAAATATTGTGGTGATTTTACCTGATAGTGGTGAGCGTTATTTATCGTCAGTGTTGTTTGAAGATATTAGTGCAGAATAATGTGTCTTCAGATTAGCAGAATCCTTTAAAAAATCCCAAAGTTATGACTTTGGGATTTTTTTTTGGAGAATAAATTGATGAGGTGGATAAAGAGACATTCTGCAAATCAACTTTCTTTGTACTGAGACTCTAATCTTTAGTAGGTTCAGCAATGAATCAAACTCAAATAATGGAAGATACTTTATCTAGCATCATCAGAGCTACCATTATTATAACTTGATTAATCGTTCACGTCATCCATGGCTTTTTGAGAATTTATGGAGTGGAGTAATAATGAGGCACAATAATTCACTGTCCAAATATAATATAGATAATTACGGATCGACATGGTGCTGTTAAAAGCACGGCTACTTTATGTATAGGTGGGGTGAAGTAACCGCAATTGCTTTGGAGCGAATTTAAGCCAGTTTGATTCATTGTGGATTCATGTATAAAAAAAGAGCTCACGAAAGAGCTCTTTTTTTTAACTTTTTAACAATAAGTTTTATGCTTGGATAAATTGCTTCACCGCTTGGTTAAATTCGTTTGACAATTCTACGTTAGAAATGTGCGATGCATTGATTTCAAACAATTGGCTATTGGCAATACGTTCAACCATAAATTGAGCATCGGCAACTGTTGTTATAGGGTCTTGCTGACCTGCAACGACTAAAACAGGCACAGTTATGTCTTTAAGTTGTTCACGTACATCCGCTTTAGCCAAAGCTTCGCAACAGCTCGCATAACCTTCGGCGCTGCCAGCTGCCAAGTCGTTTTGAAGATTGTTGACCACTGTCGCGTTGCTTTGGATAAAGGGTTCAGTAAACCAGCGTGATGCTGCAGTCGAAGCAATCGGTTGTAAACCTTGTTCGCGTACCAATGCGGCACGGTCATTCCAAGCCTGTTCTTGACCAATTTTTGCCGCAGTATTACACACCACCACCTGATTAAAACGTTCAGGGCGATGAATCGCTAACCATTGACCTGTTAAACCGCCCATAGAAATACCACAGAATGCCGCTTTTTCAACATTTAAGTGATCGAGTAGATTTACAACATCTTGACCCAATTGATCAATGCTATATGGACCTTGCGGAGCTGATGATGCACCGTGACCACGTGTGTCGTAGCAAATTACAAAAAAGTCTTGCTGGAAAAAATCAATCTGTGCTTGCCACATTTTGAAATTTGTACCAAGCGAGTTTGAAAAAATCAGTGCAGGTTTTGCAGCATCACCAAAAGTTTGGTAATTGATTTGCGCATCATTTGAGGTAAAAGTTGGCATTTTTTTAAAATCCTTAATCTTATAGATCCACCTAAATCCCTCTTATGAAAGGGGGCTTTTAATGAGGATTAAACACGTTCAATGATCAAAGCAATACCTTGACCGACACCAATACACATTGAACATAAACCGTATTTTCCGCCAGTTTGTTCAAGTTGGTTGAGTGCTGTAGTGACTAAACGTGCACCAGATGCACCAAGTGGGTGACCCAAAGCAATTGCACCACCGTTTGGATTGACTTTCTCTGAACCATCTTCGATGCCTAAGTCGCGAGTACATGCTAACGCTTGAGCAGCAAAGGCTTCGTTCAGTTCAATCACGTCCATTTGTTCAATGGTTAAACCTGTTTGTGCCAACAATTTTTTGATCGCAGGTGCAGGACCAAAGCCCATAATACGTGGCTCAATACCCACTACAGTTGAAGCAATAATTTTGGCACGTGGCTTTAAACCGTGTTGTGCAATAGCTTCTTCAGAAGCAATCAAGAGGGCAGCCGCACCATCGTTAATACCTGATGCATTACCTGCAGTCACTGTACCATCTGCTTTTACCACTGGCTTTAATTTTGCCAAGGCTTCTGCTGTGGTTGATGCACGGGGATGTTCGTCTGCAGCAACAACGATAGGCTCGCCTTTACGTTGTGGAATTTCTACTGCAATAATCTCTTTGTCAAAGAATCCGCGTGCTTGTGCAGCAGCAGTACGTTGCTGGCTGGTCAAAGCAAACAAGTCTTGATCGGCACGGTTAATGTTGAACTGTTTCGCTACGTTTTCAGCGGTTTGCGGCATAGTTTCTACGCCGTACATTTCTTTGAGTTTCGGGTTAATGAAACGCCAGCCCATTGTGGTGTCTTCAATTTTTTGATTACGACCATAAGCAGATTCAGATTTACCCATCACAAATGGTGCGCGGCTCATTGACTCAACACCACCTGCAATAATCAGGTTCGCTTCACCTGCTTTAATTGCACGTGCAGCCATCGCAATTGCGTCTAGTGATGAACCACATAAACGGTTCACAGTGGTTGCAGGCACTTGGTACGGTAAACCTGCTAAAAGTGCAGACATACGACCAACGTTACGGTTGTCTTCACCTGCTTGGTTAGCACAGCCGTATATCACATCATCAACTTGTTGCCAGTTTACAGATGGGTTGCGTTGCATAAGTGCTTTGATCGGTAATGCGCCTAAGTCATCAGCACGGACTGGAGCTAAACCACCTGCGTAACGACCAAATGGGGTACGGATGGCATCAACGATATATGCGTTTTTCATATTTTATTTTCCAAATATCTTAATCCCTCCCAACCTCCCTTTAAAAAAGGGAGGAGATTCCCACCTAAAATACTTGATGGAAGTCCGCCTTTTAAAAAGGGGGATTTAGGGGATTAAGAATTATATTTAAAGACGATTAAGCTTGAGTCGCATCAATTAGCTTTGCGCCAGTCAATGACTGTAATTCTTCAAAGCTTAAGCCTTCAACTTTCTCAATAACTTTCATGCCTTCAGGAGTGACATCAATCACACACAAGTCTGTGTAAATGCGATCTACACACTTTAAGCCTGTAGCGGGATAAGTCAGTTCAGCTACAATTTTAGCTTCGCCTTTTTTGGTGACGTGATCGGTTGTAATAAAGACTTTTTTTGCACCCACGGCCAAGTCCATTGCACCACCAACCGCAGGAATCGCGTCAGGAGCGCCAGTATGCCAATTTGCCAAGTCACCATTTTCAGCCACTTGGAAAGCACCCAATACTGCGATGTCTAAGTGACCGCCACGCATCATGGCAAATGAGTCACCATGGTGGAAGAATGAACCGCCTGTAAGCATGGTTACGAACTCTTTACCGGCATTGATTAATTCAGGGTCTTCTTCTCCTGCAGAAGGTGGTGGGCCAAAAGCCAATAAACCATTTTCAGAGTGTAAGAATACGTCTTTGTCTGAAGGCAGGTAGTTAGAAATTTTAGTTGGTAAGCCAATGCCAAGGTTGACATAAGCACCGTCTGGAATGTCTTGCGCCACACGTTCAGCAATTTGATCACGTGTTAATTTGGTATAGCTCATGATGTTCTCCTTCACGTGACAGTTATGCAGATTGTTCAGGTTGTTTTGCGCCAACGGCAACAACGTGCTGAACAAAAATACCTGGGGTGATAATGTGTTCAGGGTCTAACGCACCCAACTCTACCACTTCAGAAACTTGCGCAATGGTCACATCTGCCGCCATAGCCATGATTGGGCCAAAGTTACGTGCAGATTTGCGGTACACCAAGTTGCCCCAACGGTCGCCTTGCTGTGCTTTAATTAAAGCAAAGTCCGCACGAATTGGGTTTTCAAGAACGTAATCTTTACCTTCATAATTTAGGGTTGGTTTGCCTTCTGCAAGCAACGTACCAAAACCTGTAGGGGTGTAGATTGGCCCTAAGCCCATACCAGCAGCCTGAATACGGCATGCCAAGTTACCTTGTGGTACAAGTTCAAGTTCGATTTTGCCTGCACGATACAACTCATCAAACACCCAAGAGTCAGACTGACGTGGGAATGAACAGATGATTTTACGTACTGCACCCGCTTTGAGTAATTTAGCCAAACCGTAGTCGCCATTACCTGCGTTGTTGTTCACAATAATTAAATCTTTGATGCCAAGTTCAATCAAACCATCAATGAGTTCCGCTGGTTGACCTGCGGTACCAAAACCACCAATCATGATGGTTGAACCATCTTTAATTTGCGAAAGAACTTCTGTTAAAGAAGTTTGACTTTTATCAATCATAATGTGTCCTAGACAATTGCCTGTCCATTAACTTTTGGAACTTTGAGTTGAAGGTAGGGGCGCTGCTGAGTTGTCACGTTTGGTTAAAACCAAATGAGCGATCAAACCAATACAGATCCCCCAAAATACAGAACTTAGCCCTAAAAACTGCATGCCAGAGGCGGTTGCTAAAAAGGTGATGAGGGCTGCATCACGTTGTGATTCCTGACCCATTGCAACAGAAATATTGGTGGCAATAGCACCTAACAGTGCCAGACCCGCCAAAGCTGCAATCAGTTCTTTGGGCAATAAGCTAAATAGCATGACGATGCTACCTGCAAATAACCCACCTAAAATATAGAAAATACCGTTTGCCACACCTGCGATATAGCGCTTTTCTTTCAGTTCATGTGCATCTTTACCTAAACATAATGCTGCGGTAATTGAGGCAAGTACAATGGTAATACCTCCCACACACGCCACCGCAAGCGAAGCAATACTGGTCGCGCTGATGATCGGTTTGGCTGGCATGTCATAACCGCTGATTTTAATAATTGCCATACCTGGTAAAAACTGTCCAGAAAGGCTGACTAAAATCAAAGGTAATGCAAGGTTAAGCGTAGAATTCCATGTCCATTCAGGTGCAATAAACTGTGGAATTGCCAAACTAAAATTGGTGTTGACTGGGTTGATTTGGCCAAACATTAAGCTTAGTACAATTCCTGCTGCTAACACCCAAATCATGGCATAACGTGGACTAAAACGCTTCGCCAGTAAAAATACTGCCAACATGCCAAATACAATATAGGGCATGCTGTCGCTTGCAGTAAATAAACCTAAACCAAACTGCACCAAAATTCCCGCCATCATGCCTGCGGCAACTTCTTTGGGAATCCATGACAAAAGTTTGTCAAAATAACCTGTAATTCCAATCAAAAAAATCACCACGGCAGAGGTGATGTAAGCAGCAACGGCTTCATTCAAAGAAATATCTGGAAACAGTGTGACCAGTAAGGCTGTACCCGGTGCAGACCAAGCGGTCACCACAGGCACTTTATACTTAATTGATAAAAAGATACCTGCGACTGCAGCACCAATAGAAATTCCCCAAATCCATGAAATCATCATGTCTGGGGAAACTTGGGCTTGCTGTGCCGCTTGGAAAAAGATGATCAATGGCCCTGAATAGGAGATCAGCACTGCTAAGAATCCTGCAACAGTGGCTGAAATTGACCAGTCATTTTTTAAAATTTGGAACAGGTGACTCATTGACGATTTGCCTCCTTGCGTCAAGCAATGATCCTGTAGAAGTTGGTCATGATCTTGGCTTAGCCCTGATCACCACCACCTACAGGTACAACGGTACCTGTCATGTACGATGATTCATCAGAAGCAAGGAATAGAATCGCATTCACTTGTTCCTGAATGGTGCCGTAGCGACCCATGAATGTACGATCAATTGTTTGATCGACCACTTGCTGCATCCACGCTTTTTCATTTTCAGACAATGGATTGGCATTGCGAGGCACTTTACGTGGTGGTGCTTCTGTACCACCAGTTGCAATGGCATTGACACGAATACCATCTTTGGCATGTTCAAAGGCGAGGGAAGCAGTTAAAGCGTTCACACCACCTTTAGACGCTGAATATGGCACGCGGTGAATACCACGAGTTGCAATAGAAGATACGTTTACGATTGTACCTTTTTGATTTTTAATCATTTCTGGAAGTACTGCACGGCAGCACCACATCGTCGGAAATAATGAGCGGTTCACTTCCTTAATGATTTCTTCTTCAGAAAATTCTTCAAAAGGTTTCATCCAAATTGCACCGCCTACGTTGTTAATCAGCACATCAACACGACCGTAGATTTCAAGTGCTTTAGCAACCACAGATTCTGCATCTGCAAAAGTTTCAAGGTTGGCTTTTACGGTTACTGCATCGCCACCATGTTCTTCAATTTCAGCCAACACTTCTTCTACATAGGGAGAAAGGTCAGCCATAACGACTTGGGCACCTTCACTCGCCACTTGTAAAGCCACACCGCGACCAATGCCTTGAGCGGCACCAGTCACGATTACAACTTTCTTTTCAAATCTTTTTGCACGGTTCATTTGATGCTCCTACAGCGGGTCAACTTAGTTCGCTGAAAATTTTTCGAACAGGAAGTTTGCCGGTTTAACACCTTCTGTATCGAGCCAACCACGAACTGCTTCTACCATTGGGACAGGACCACACAGGTAAATATCAATATTGCCGCCATTCAGCCATTCATTTTCGATATGACCTGTCACATAACCCTTACGCGCATGTGCAGATTCAGGATTTGCAACTACAGTGCGATATTCGAACCAAGAGAATTTTTCTTGGAGTTCATTTAATTTTTCAATTGCCACCAAGTCAAAGTCATTGGTTACACCAAATACTAAACGTACTGGATGTTCTGAACCTTTTTCTTCAAGCACTTGCAGCATAGACATGAATGGTGCAATACCTGTACCGCCTGCTAACATCAGCACTGGACGTGCTACATTACGCAAGTAGAAGCTACCAAATGGGCCAGTAAAAGTCATTTTGTCGCCCGCTTTAGCATTTCGGCTTAAGAATTCGCTCATTTTTCCGTTTGGTACGTTACGTACCACAAAGCTTGTTAAGCGCTTACCAGGCTTAGAGCTAAAAGAATAAGAACGGGTTTCTGTTGTACTAGGAATACCCACATTCACATATTGACCTGCAAGGAAGTGAATATCTGGTTGACCTTCATCTAACTGAATGTCAAAAGTAATGGTTGAGTCAGATAGGTTTTCTACACCAGCCAAAGTACCTTCAAAAGCATGAATTTCAGTTTTACATACATCTGAAGTTGCTTGAATTTGGAACACTGCGTCAGAAGTTGGTTTACATTGGCATGCAAGAATGTAGCCTTGTTCAGCTTCTTCTGGTGTCAATGCATCTTCAATGTAAGTTTCTTCAGGCATGTCATACGAACCTGATTCACAAAACGCACGGCACGTTCCACATGCACCATCACGGCAGTCCAAAGGAATATTGATCTTTTGACGGTAAGCTGCGTCTGACAGTGTTTCACCATCTGTAACAGAAATAAAACGCGTAACGCCATCTTCAAATTGAAGTGCAACATTGTGGTTTGACATGGCTGAATATCCTTTAGAAATCTTTAAAACTTGACCCCCTCAGCCAAATTCCATCTGGCTGAAAGGTTTTACCTAGCTGTAAATCTATACAGTCTTAGAGGTGATAAATATCGATTACTTGGTTGATATAATCGTTTTTCAGCACCACGTACTTGCTTAAAATTTGTGGTTTGTCGCCAGAAAAATCAATTTCATAGCGTGACATCCCAAAATAGCTGTAGTTAGTTTTGTAACGGAAACTTAAAGTGTTCCAGTTAAAACGTACAGTGACTTTATCGCCTTCACGTTCCACAATTTCAATATTGCTAATGTTGTGGCTGGTACGTGTATCAGGCATGGTCGCAGATGAGCGTTCAGTCTTGATACGGAATACACGGTCTTCTAAACCTTGACGGTCTGGATAGTAAATCAAGGAAATTTCGGACTGTGGATCTTCAGTTAAAGTGTCATTGTCATCCCATGCAGGCATCCAGAAAGATGCATTAGGGGCATAGCACTGTAGCCAGTCATCCCATTGCTCATCATCTAAAAAGCGGGCTTCCTGATACAGGAACTGTGCAATGTTTTCTAAAGTGATGTCGCTCATGCGGTTTCTCCTTCAGTGTTTGCAGCAATTTCTTTTTCAGTCGCAATGCCTTTTTTGATCAGTTCTAACCAGTATTGGTGTTGAGCCAGGTACAGGCCTTCATCTTCAGTCTTAATGCCAGATAATTTCGGTTTCAGACCAATTTCATTGGCTGCATCATCAGGACCTTGGATCCAGTGTTTAGAACCACGGCACATGTCGTTCCATTCAAGTGCGATACCTGCGTAGCCTGCTTGACAGGCACGGAATTCTTCCAGATCGTCCGGAGTTGCCATACCAGAAGCATTAAAGAAGTCTTCATACTGACGGATACGGCGGGTGCGTGCTTCAGGCTCTTCACCGACTGGACCGATACAGTAAATGGTCACTTCAGTCTTATCGACAGAGATTGGGCGAAGGACACGGATTTGTGAACCGAACTGATCCATGAAGTACACGTTTGGATATAGACACAAGTTACGTGAACGTTCGATCATCCATTTCGCCATTGCTTCACCGTATTGCTCGGTGTATTCATCTTTCTTGGTAAAGTTAGGACGGTCTTCAGGGTTTGCCCATTGTGTCCAAAGTAGCATATGACCATTTTCAAAGCCGTAAGAACCACCGCCTTGTTTGCCCCATGAACCTGCGCTCATAGCACGAATATTGTCGCCAGCTTCTTTTTCTTTACGTTGCTGAGTCGTTGCAGCGTAGTTCCAGTGTACTGCAGACACGTGGTAACCATCGGCACCGTTTTCAGCAGTTAACTTCCAGTTACCTTCATAAGTGTAAGTAGAAGAACCACGTAAAACTTCAAGACCTTGTTGTGATTGCCCCACAATCATGTCAATGATTTTAGTTGCTTCACCTAAGTATTCTTCTAAAGAAGGAACATCTGGGTTCAAGCTACCAAACAAGAAACCTTTATAGCTTTCAAAACGGGCAACTTTTTTCAAGTCGTGTGAACCGTCTTTGTTGAAGCAATCTGAATAACCTGCATCTGCTGGGTCTTTCACTTTTAACAACTTACCAGAGTTGTTAAAAGTCCAACCGTGGAATGGGCAAGTATAAGTTGCTTTGTTACCACGCTTGTAACGACATAACTGTGCACCACGGTGTGAACACGCATTGATCATGGCATTCAATTCTCCATTGCGGTTACGCGCAATGATGATTGGCTGACGACCAATATAAGTGGTGTAGTAGTCATTGTTGTTTGGAATTTGGCTTTCGTGTGCCAAATAAACCCAGTTGCCTTCAAAAATGTATTTCATTTCTAGGTCAAACAAGGCTTGGTCTGTGAATACTGAGCGGTGTAGTTTAAATTCACCAGATTCAAAATCATCAACCAATAGCTCATCAATGCGGTCTAAGTGGCTGGTGTTAATTACAGGAATACGAGGCATGTCCTTTCTCCGGCTGTCCAATGAGGGGCAGTCAATCGGGAAGTGCCTGATTTATATTCAAGACACGTCCCGCTTTCCTTTTTGGGAATTAAGCGCTTGCGCGACGACGGTCGACTTCAGTGCTAGGCGCGTTTTCTTTTTCTTTCACAAGTTCAATATTGAACTGGATGTGTTTGAAAGGACCCTTTAGGCCACGGCGTGCAATTTCAGCTTCATCAGTTACATCAACAGCGGTTGCAACAAGGCCTTCTCGTGTAGCGAATGCAAAGTCATCCCACAGGTATTTATCACCCTCAATGTTGAATTGAGTAGTCAGTTTGCGGTAACCCGGTGCAGATACGAAATAGTGCACATGAGATGGGCGGTTACCATGACGGCCTAATTTGTCCAATACGAACTGAGTAGTACCTTCTGGTGGGCATCCATAACCAACTGGCATTGTAGTCAGTGCAACATATTTACCATCTTGGTCAGTGAAAATAGAGCGACGCAGGTTGAAGTCAGACTGTGACTTATCAAAGAATGAGTAGTTACCCAAGCTGTTGGCGTGCCAAACTTCAACTTTAGCACCTTCAATAATATTGCCTTCGGTATCAGTTACAGTACCTTCGATGATTAGAGTCGGGATTTTACCTTCTTCAGAACCATCATCCATACGTGCAAAGCCAACTGATTCAGGTGCGCCTGCTACATAAAGTGGACCTTCAATAGTCCGTGGTGTGCCACCGGTGATACCTGCTTTAGCATCAGCTTCATCTGCACGCAAGTCCAAGTAGTGCTCTAGCCCTAAGCCTGCAGCTAATAGACCTAACTCATTTGCTTGGCCCGCATCAGTAAAGTATTCCAAACCTTTCCAAAGCTCAGTTTGAGAAATATCAAGATCTTCAATCGCTTGGAACAGGTCACCTAACAAGCGCACAACAATCTGTTGTACTCGCTCATCTACAGGACCAGTCGCAGTATCGACGTTAATTTTCTTAACTAATACATCAATTTCTTGGCGGTTCATACTATTGCTCCTAAAAAGTATGTTTTTCATATTTTAGTGGCGCATTTTTAGCTTTATTGGCTGGCTAAATTTGGCTGGCCACAATCCCTTGTTGCAGTACTTTCTGTTTGGCTTTTGGATGAGAAATCTTGCGATTCCTCATCCGGTATTCAATTAACTGTCATCCTCTCGAACTGAAGATGGATGACGGTTTAATGGCATCACTTCAATATTCATGTATGGGTAGAGCGGCAGACCTTGTAAAATGTTGTGAAGTTCTTCGTTGCTCTCAACATCAAAAATACTGATGTTTGAATACTGGCCAGTAATACGCCAAATATGACGCCAATTACCTTGACGCTGTAATTCCTGTGAATATGCTTTTTCAACGACTTTAATTTCGTTTGCAGTTTCTGCTGGCATATCCAATGGAATGTTTACATCCATACGTACGTGGAAAAGCATAAGTTTCTCCTAATTACTGACGACGCAAGTTGTCAATTTTGTCTTCATCCAACTCAACGCCTAAACCTGCACCTGATGGAAGGTGTAACTCAAAGTCTTGGTACTCAAGTGGGGTTTTTAAAATTTCTTCGGTCAGCAGTAATGGACCAAATAGTTCTGTGCCATAAGTTAAATTCTGGAAGGTCGAGAACACATGCGCAGATGCAATCGTGCCTACAGGACCTTCAAGCATAGTGCCGCCATAAAGGTCAATACCTGCCAATTGTGCAACTGTGGCTACTTCACAGCCTTCAAGCAGACCAGCAGATTGAGCAACTTTGACTGCAAATACAGATGCAGCATGACGTTTTGCCAACTGATAAGCACTTTGTGGGCCTGTTAACGATTCATCTGCCATGATGGCAATATCAAATTTGCGCGTTAGACGCTCCATGGCATCAATGTTGTCAATTGCGCATGGTTGTTCAATTAAGTCGACACCGCCATCTTGTAAAAGCTGGATGCCTTTAATTGCTTCAAGCTCTGACCAAGCACGGTTTACGTCTACACGAATAGAAACGTCTTTACTTAAAGCTTGTTTAATAGCTAATACGTGTTCTACATCTTGCTCTACTGGGCGTGAACCGATTTTGAGCTTGAAGGTGTGGTGACGTTTTGCTGCAATCATTTTTTGTGCTTCAGCAATGTCTTTTTCTGTATCGCCAGATGCAAGTACCCATAAAACAGGAACCGAGTTGCGTAAGCGACCACCTAAAATTTCGCTTAAAGGTTGGTTTAAGCGCTGTGCTTGAATATCTAATAAAGCAGTTTGAATGGCACACTTCGCGAAACGGTTACCATTGATATTCTTTTTAATGACCTGTAAAGTTTGCGCAACATTTAAGCCAGCTAAAGTTTTTAGCAATGGTGCGAAATATGTTTCAATATTGGTTTTCACACTTTCTGGGCTTTCTTCACCATAGCCCAAGCCACCAATCGTGGTTGCTTCGCCCCAGCCAACAAAACCATCTTCAGAGGTGATTTTGACTAATACGAGAGTTTGGGTTTGCATGGTTGCAACCGCCATCTTGTGTGGACGGATGGTTGGTATTTCCAGCAGCAAAGTTTCTACTGACTTATACATGGTTTGCCCTTCATGTCATTGCTTTATTACATCTTGTGATATACCTTAAAAGAATAAATTGAATTGGTCTAAGATCAAATTTGCATTTTTTTATACTTTAAAGGTATTCTCAGCCATGGAACTCAGACATTTACGTTATTTTGTTGCTGTAGTAGAAGAGCAAAGTTTCACCAAGGCAGCAGAAAAACTCTTTATTGCTCAACCACCTTTGAGTAGACAGATTCAAAATTTAGAACAAGAGCTTGGAATTCAACTTTTCGAGCGTGGAAGCAGACCGCTTAAGACCACTGAGGCAGGGCAATTCTTTTATCAACATGCCGTTAAACTTTTGTCTAATGCGGAAGAAATTAAGTCGATGACTAAACGAGTCGGTATGACCGATCGTACCGTGACTATTGGCTTTGTTGGTTCTTTATTGTTCGGATTATTATCAAGAATTGTGTATTTGTTTAAGCAGCAGCATCCGCATTTAAAAATAGAAATGGTGGAAATGAGCACCAATGACCAAATTCAAGCACTTAAAGAAGGCCGTATAGATGTTGGTTTTGGACGTTTAAGAATTTCTGATCCTGCAATTAAACGTATTTTATTACGTGAAGAACGCTTGATGGTTGCAGTCCATTCTAGCCACCCGTTCGCGACACAAAAAGAAGGTGCATATTTGGCAGATGTTGTTGATCAACATCTATTTTTATATCCAAACCACACTAAGCCAAATTTTTCTACTCAAATTCGTGGCGTGTTTTCTGAGCATGGTTTAGAACCTCGAAAAATTCGTGAAGTACGTGAATTACAATTGGCATTGGGTTTTGTTGCTGCAGGAGAGGGTGTGTGTATCGTGCCAGAAAGCGCTCAAAACATTCATTTGGCGCATTTGCATTTTATACCTCTATTAGATAACACGGCTGTAAGTCCTATATTTATGGCAATCCGTAATATGGATGAAAGTGAAGATATTCGATCTTTGTTTGACTGTATTTATCAAGTCTATGATTTGGAAGCGGTCACTTATGATCGCAATGTATTCTAGTAAAATGATATAAAACAAATACTTATAACTATATTTTTTATAAAAAGCACAGATATTTTAACAAAATACTGTTGTGTGAATTGCCTGAAAAAACTTGTTTAAGCATCACATCGCAGTATTTTTTTTCGCCTTATTATTTTTATTAAGACAAAAATCAATATATTACATTATTGTAGACTTTTTAGGTATGTATCCATGCCTATTCAGTTTTGGACAAATTTTAACTTTTTATTCATTGTGTGCATCTGAGTTGGAGTAACGGACTTCACAATTAGGAGGTGGAGCAAGATGCAAAGCAATAAAATTAATATCAATACCTTGATTGACGAGGCCAAGTTCACGCCATTTCATTGGGGTGTATTGTTTTGGTGTCTGATGATCATTATTTTTGACGGTTATGATTTGGTCATTTATGGGGTTGCATTGCCGCTGCTCATGCAAGAGTGGGCTTTAAGTGCAGTTCAAGCTGGTTTACTGGCCAGTACCGCATTATTTGGCATGATGTTTGGTGCCATGACCTTTGGTACGTTATCGGACAAGTTAGGCCGAAAAAAAACCATTATGATTTGTGTGGCTATTTTCAGTGGCTTTACATTCTTAGGTGCATTTGCAAGCAATCCAGTTGAATTTGGTATTTTACGTTTCCTTGCAGGGCTTGGTATTGGTGGTGTCATGCCAAACGTTGTGGCATTAATGACTGAATATGCACCAAAACGTATTCGTAGTACTTTGGTTGCGCTCATGTTTAGTGGTTATGCAATTGGCGGTATGACATCCGCATTATTGGGAGCATGGTTAGTGCCACAATTTGGCTGGAAAATCATGTTCTACATCGCGATTATTCCTTTAGTCGCTTTACCGCTCATTTGGAAATTCTTGCCTGAGTCACTTATGTATTTGACCAACAAGAAAGAAATTGAGCAAACCCGTACAATTGTGCAAAAAATATCACCAAGCCAACAATTAAATGGTGACACTGAGTTTGTACTAAATGAGGTGACTAAAGGCGATGAAGCACCTGTAAAAGCATTGTTCCAACAAGGTCGTATGTTCAGTACTTTCATGTTCTGGATTGCATTCTTCATGTGCTTGTTGATGGTATATGCATTAGGTAGTTGGTTACCAAAATTAATGATCCAAGCGGGTTACTCACTTGGTGCAAGTATGATCTTCTTATTTGCCTTGAACATTGGCGGCATGATTGGCGCAATTGGAGGGGGTGCATTGGCTGATCGCTTCCATATCAAAAAAGTTGTGACCATTATGTTTATCTGTGGTGCAGCAGCATTAATTTTGCTTGGCTTTAACAGTCCACAAATTGTGTTGTATACCTTAATTGCAGTTGCAGGTGCAGCAACCATTGGTTCACAAATCCTGCTTTATACTTTTGTCGCACAATATTACCCATCTACTGTACGTTCTACAGGTATGGGCTGGGCGTCAGGTATTGGTCGCATCGGTGCAATCGTTGGGCCAGTACTCACAGGTGCACTATTAACCATGAATTTACCGCACCAAATGAACTTCTTTGCTATTGCGATTCCAGGTGTAATTGCTGCCTTAGCAATCTTCATGGTGAATTTAAAAACATCTGTAGAAGCTAAAGCCGCTGTGGAACCTGTTTTAAACAGCAATCCAGTCACACAAAAAGCTACCCAATAATTTCTTTATCTTTTCTTTAATCTCAAGTCATCAACGATATAGATCGCCATCGTAAGCGATGATGATCTATTGCTAGATTTTGATGGCACAATAATAAGTGAGTTTAGGATGAACACGAAAACATTAACCCAATCCACACATTTTCAACCTACAACGGTTCGACCAACAGTGCAGCGCACGCTCATGATGAGCATGATTGCATTGAGCATGGGCGGTATAAGTGTTGTAGCACAAGCGCAAACTGATCAGCAAAAAGAAATTGAACAACTTAGACAAGAAGTTCAGGCTTTACGTGGTTTGATTGAGCAGCAAAAAGTACAAAATGCACAAACAGCAACGGCAATTGCCAATGTGCAACGTACTGCAGCAGCACCAGTTGCTCATCCTGTGTTAAAAACTGCCAAAGCTGCCGAATTTAATTTATATGGTAACGTGCGTTTAGATGCTTCTTATCAGGTAGAAGGCGGCGCTAAAGATATGCCGTATAACCAAATTAATGGTGTATCACTTGAAGGCAATAAAGAACAAAGTGATCGTTTAAGATCAACACTTTCAGCCACCCGTTTAGGTTTAGATTTTAAAAGCCCAGTGGGTGATCAAGACGTAAAAGGTAAAATTGAAGTTGACTTCTTAGGTGGAGCAAACCTTGATAATTTACGTATTCGCCATGCTTATTTGAACTACGGAAATTGGTTGATTGGTCAAACTTGGTCAAACTTTGCGATTCCAGACTATATGCCTGAAACCATTGATGCTTTGGCGTATGTTGGTGGCGCGGTAAAACGTTCACCTCAAGTACGTTATACAACAAAGTTTAGCCCACAAACCAATTTAGTGCTTGCAGCTGAAGACCCTAAAGACAGTTCAATCAACCAGCGTTTACCTGCATTAACTGCGCGTTTAAATCATCAGTTTGCAGATAATTTAAATGTCAGCGTACGTGCGATGGGACATGAAAAACGTGTCAATTCTGATGAAGAAATGGCTTGGGGCGTCGGTGTCGGTGCAAAATATGATGTTGTACCAGGCACGACTTTAAAAGCCGATTATTACCATGTAAAAGGTGATAGCAGCTTTGTGTCATTCACGAATAAAGGTGTAGCTGTAACTGCATTGGATAAAGATAAAGGTACGATTACAGCAGATAGCCGTATTGCTGCACAAAGTGAGTTCGATTCAATCATGGTCGGTATTACACAAAAGTTTGGTGACAAAGTGCATGGTACTTTAGGTTATGGTTATATGAGTTCTGATAAAGACCCTAACTATATTGCAGCTACACCAGACAAAACTACGATTAACAAAGATTTATGGCAAACTTGGGCAAACGTATTCTATAGCCCTCGTAAACCGTTAAGCTTTGGTCTTGAATATGTTTATGGTGAGCGTGAAGCATTCGGTGAAGCTGCGAATGGCAGTAAAACAGGTGAAGATAACCGTTTAAATCTCGTGGCGATTTATAACTTCTAAAATTGCACTTTAAACTACAAAAGAGCTGAGTCAAAAACTCAGCTTTTTTATTGTCGGGTGATCGGCTCTGTAATTTTAAGCATGAGTATATTGCGTGATGTGCTGTTGTATCACCTCAGACAAAACATCTAGTGCAGCAGCAATATTACTGTTCCAAGCAAAAGAACAGTTTAAACGCATAAAGTTTTGGCTGACTTGTTCAGAACGGAACAGTTGGCTTGGCGCAATGCCAATATTATTTTGAATCAATTGCTCATAAATTGTATAGCCATCTAAATATGCAGGCAGTTCAATCCATAAAAAATAACCACTAGAATAGTAGTGAATTTTGCAAGCTGGATTTAAGCGCTGTTTCAACTGCTGATAAAACACTTTCTTATGTTTTTCCAGTTCTTTGCGTAATTGGCGCAAATGTTTTTCGTAATGATGGTGTGAAAGAAAATCGACCAAAGTATTTTGGAGTAATGGGCTTGCCGAAACCGTGCTCATTAGCTGAAAATGCTGAATAGCATGAGAAAATTGTCCTGCATAAACCCAACCGACCCGCACAGCAGAACCCAAAGTTTTAGAAAAAGAAGCGCAATGCAGTACCCGTTGTTGTCGGTCAAAATACTTCATGGGTAGCGGTTTTTGCGTCCCGTAATACAATTCTTGATAGACATCATCTTCAATTAAATACACTTGATATTCTTCAAGCAAACTCGCAATACGTTGTTTAATTTCATCTCTGACACTAAAGCCAATGGGGTTATGAATATTCAACATCAACCAACAGACTTTAATCGGGTATTGTTTTAGTGCTTGTTCAAATGACTCTAAATCGAAACCTGAAACAGGGTGTTCTGGAATGGTAATCACCTGTAAACCAAGACGTTCAGCTGCTTGCCATGCACCATAGAAAATAGTTTCTTGTAATAAAATAAAATCTCCAGGTTTAGTCAACGCTTGTAATGACAAATTGAGCGCATCTAAAGCACCTGATGTGATGACAATATCATTTGCATGGGTGGGTATGCCTTGCAAACAGTAGCGATTTGCAATGATAGTTCTTAATTCATAATTGCCTGGTGGCATGTGGTCATGGCTCATATAACTGGCTTTTCGCTTGGCATGCTGCGCTAAAATTTGCATGAATTTGGGGTTAAACAGCAATTCTGCATTGGGGAAGGCAGAACCCAAAGGGCTGACATCTGCAGGCTGAATTGATTTTAAATAGCCAAAGACCAAAGAGTTCATTTGAATATGTGCATTTAAACTCAAGCTGCTTGGTACAGGTTGCTCCGTTTGATTGAGACGTTCTGCAACATAAAAACCTGACTTTTGTTTGGTATATACCAATCCCTGCGCTTCAAGTTCTTGATAAGCGTTCAGTACGGTCATTAAGCTATAACCACTGATTTGTGATTGTTCTCTTAACGAGGGCAACTTACTATGTGCTTTCCATGCGCCATTTTCAATGAGTTGCCGAATGTTTAACGCCAATTGTTCAGATTTATACATGGTACGACTCAATCATTTTTTGCATCTGCTAATTATTTTGATCTATTTTTTGGTTTTAAAACATTAAATAAATGTTATTTTTATAACAGATGGGTATAAATCTAAAATAATCTGTTATAGTTTTTAATGAATATTTTGTATCTATAGTAATAGATTAAAATTTTGCATAATCGCTATATTCCCCAAAATCTGGTTAGATTGGAGTTGATATGCAAGAAGATAACTCACGCAAACCACAGAAATATGCCGATAGCAGTATTTCAGACAAAGCATTTAAGCACATGATTATTTGGTTTACCGTGTACGTGGCTTTATTTTGTATTGGCGTAGCTGTAGTGATAAATTTAGATAAGTTATGACAGTCTCTTGAATAACAGCATCTCTAAATCGACTCAAAATATGAAAGCATTCATTTGAATTTTAATGAATGCTTTTTTGTTGTTAAAACGATCATAAAGGTATATCTGAAAAGCAATAAAGATCGCAAAAATAATAGAATAGGCGTAAATTAAAGCTTTATTTGTAACGCATTTGTGGTTGTAATGATTTCGAGTTGGGTGCTCTTTACCTTAATGGCTGCATTTATGCAGGCATGGCGCAACGCCTTTCAAAAACAACTCAGCACAAGTGTCGATATTTATGGCGTGACTCTGGCGCGTTTTATTTTTGCCTTGCCTTTTGCACTCGCGTATTTAAGCATTTTACAATGGCAGCAGCCTGTTCAAGCCGAACTACATTTTAGTTTGATGTTTTGGCTTTATATCATCATTGCAGCAGTGTGTCAGATTTTAGCCACGGCTTTAATGGTAAAACTGTTTCAACAAAAAAATTATGCAGTAGGTGTCGGACTTGCCAAAAGTGAAGCAGTTTTAGCTGCAATTGTAGGCGTGATTTTCCTACAAGAACATTTAAGCGGATTGGCTTGGTTTGGTGTTGCGATTGGTGGGATTGCGGTATTTCTGTTGAGTAAAGGCAGCCAGCGTAGTGATTTTTCATTCACGACTTTAGCCATTGGAATCGGAAGTGGACTCAGTTTTGCTGTTACGTCACTTTTAGTACGAGAGGCCAGTTTAGAACTCTATTTCTTACCGGTTATTCATCGCGCTGCATGGGTTTTGGTTTGGGTCATTGGTTTTCAATGCTGTATTTTATTGGCGTATTTAGGTATGTTTAGACGACATACCTTGTATGCCATGTGGCAGCGGGTGGGATTAACTTTTAAAGTGAGCGTCTGCAGTTTTTTAGCATCATTAGGTTGGTTTAGTGCCATGAGTATGCAAACTGTAGCGATTGTGAAAACACTCGGACAAATTGAAATATTATTCAGCTTATTAATTTCAGCCTATTTCTTTAAAGAAAAACTTGCTCGTACCGATCATTGGGGATTGGGATTGGTCGTGCTTGCGGCAATCTTGGTGATTTGGGCGTAGGGTTATATTTCAAAGCTATGTAATTTCAAATTCATGTTATATCCTTTGCATTTGATTTAAGGATCTCAGAAATATAAAAATAAAGATTCTCTATCCGTACAATCTCGTTAGAATACTCACAGCTTATCTTAGAGAATTGTCATGTCTAAACCACAGCAAAAACAAAAAAACTCAGCCTTAGCAGAATTGATAGAAGAACAAAAACTGCTCTGTGAAGAGTTTGGTTCAGCCTATATTGCAGTGAGTGGCGATGATGTTATCGCAGTTGCAGTCCAGACCTTAAATAAAGACCCAATTGTGGGATTACGTAAAGCGCCAGAAGGGGAAGAAAAAGTTGCGTGGTATATTTATGGCGGTGAACTGGGTGAAGATGAAGTGAGCTTTGAAACCATGCCTGTACGCGAGTTGCAAGACATTTTGCCCGATGTGCTTCCATACTTGGCTTTAGAGCAAGGCTACCGCTTTATGATTGATGCAGATGACTATGAAGATGTCTGGAAAGAAGGCGATGCGTCTTAAGTTTATGCGTATGCCAAACATGGCAAAAACATTGGTGAGCATGGTGCTTGGACTGCAAAGTCTGAGCGTAATGGCACAAGGTATTCAAGCGCAGCAATTGGCACTTGAAGCGTCATCTACATCTATTACAATCCAACACGCAGTCAATGGATTGACTCAAACGCAATATCAAGACTTATTAAATCAATACACGCAAATTGTGAATGACAGCAAAAAAGTATTGGATGATCCTGCTAGCCAAGCAACGGCAGAACAACAAAAACAGGCATTTTGTGCACGTTATTACGCCTATAAAAATATTGCTAAAATTTCTGAATACAATCCAAGTTTGTATCCTGCACCTATGATGTTAATGGTAGCAAAGCGATATCTAGAACAGCAGCACAACAGTTTTGCAGCTTCAGGGATGACCGAACAAGTTTTTTGTGCAGGTTCTACATCTAAATATTAGATCTCTTGCGAAAGTAAAAACCACCTCAATCTAAGTTTCATGAGATATCAGAACTTAAACCGTTTTTCAGATTCTGAATTTAAACGCTTGGTTGGCGTACCTCG
>NZ_BPPH01000026.1:0-34410 GCF_021602765.1 Acinetobacter sp. KAM396 | reverse complement strand
AGCAAGAGTGAACCACCTGATCCCTTCCCGAACTCAGAAGTGAAACCTCTTCGCGCTGATGGTAGTGTGGGGTTACCCATGTGAGAGTAAGTCATCGCCAGCTCATTATTCGAACACCCTCAACTAACGTTGAGGGTGTTTTTTTATGTGGAAAGAAAATAAAAGCATCTAAGGATGGTTTTATAGATAAGCATTTTATTTTGTAATTTTAGCCAACTTCCCATAGTTGCCGGCGTGCATGTTTAAATGCGGTTCTTAGGCCTTCTTCTAGGGTTGGATGGTAGAACGGCTTATCTAAAATATCTTCAAGTGTAAGTTCCCCATCAATCATCCATGCAAGTAAATGCGCCATGTGTTCTGCTGCTTTGACAAACAGTTCTGCACCTAAGAGTTTATGGTTACTTGAATCAATATATACTTCAATACCACCTTTATTTTTACCTAAAACTAAAGCACGACCTTGTTTTTCATAAGAAACAAAACCTGTTGTGAATGCAATATTCTGATCTTTTAGCTGTTTGTAGCTTTGTCCTACAGTTGCCATTTCAGGTGAGCTAAACACAATTCCGATTGGTGTTAGTGTTTTTAAATTTTTTAGGTTTGGATAATTCAGACAATTGTGCACAGCTTCACGGCCTTCATGTGCAGCTTCGTGCTGAATTGGTGTATTTGTATGGGCATCACCGACTACAAAAATAGCATGTTGCCCAAGTTGTTTGGTGTAGGCATCAATCGGGAGGTGTTTTGAATTATTAAAGCTTTGATCTATATTTTCGAGTTGAAGTTGATCTAAATAGCTGCGTCTACCCGTAGCAACCAGAACGTAATCTGCAGTTAAGCTCTGTGTTTGTCCATCTTCTTGATATTCAATTTGCACGCCTTGTTCTGTTCTTTGTAGTTGTGTTGGCAAGGTTTCAAATTTGATATTCAATTCTTGACTAAGTGTATTTTGTGCAATGGTTTGTAGTTCTGGGCTGCGGAGTGAACCAACTTTACGACTACGGGCAAAAATAGTGGTATCTACCCCTAAGCGTTGCATAGCTTGAGCCAATTCGATTGCAATTACACCACTGCCAATGACGGCCAAAGATTGGGGTAAGTTCTCTAATTCAAAGATTTGATCTGATGTGATTAAGCGTTCGCCTAATTTTTCTTTCCATGCTTGCTCATAAGCAGGAGTAGAACCGACTGCAATAATAAAAGCTTTTGCCTGATATTGCTGTCCATTCACTTGAATTGTATGGGCATCTATAAAAGTCGCAAAACCTGAAATCTTATGGGATGCTTCCCAACGATCTACATCTTTCTGTGTGGCTGCAGTAAAGCGGTCACGTAATTGACGTACGTGCGTCATGATTTGAGATGTATCAATTTTTGCATCTACCGTGAGTGCAACTTCTTGTGCATGTTGAATGTCGTGCATGCGATTGGCACTGGAGATGAGGACTTTGCTAGGCATACAACCAACACGGGCACAGGTGGTGTCCCATGGTCCATGATTGATGATGAGTAGGTTTTGGGTGTGTTTAATCGCTTCTTTATAGGCGCTAATGCCTGCGGTACCTGCACCAATAATAATGAGGTCGTACATTTGTGAGCTACTTCATGTAATAAATAAATTTAGGCTAACACAAGCAAAACATTTATCATGCTTTTATTTACATAAAGCAGTAACTATGGTTACATATCTGATAATATTAATTATATGTTTGATTAACTCATAGTTTTAGAGGGATTTGGGGATTAACTCAATGAAAAAGAAAGAAATTAGTTTGAAATTTTCGGCCATGGCTTTGGCAGTTTTATTGGCTGGCTGTGGAGGCGGTGGTTATTATGATAACGATGCTGCTGATACTGATAAAATTAATGATAATGAGACTGTTGAGGAAGCTGTTGTTGCGTCTGCATTAAAAATTGAATTAGACAAATTGTCTATGGCTGCGACAAATGGTCAACTTACTGTTACGGTTAGAGCCCTTGATGAAAACAAAGGGGGAGTACCAGATGCTAATATTACTTTAATGATTGTTGATTCAACGAATAATGTTAGTAATTTAAGTGTCGCAGTCCAAAAAACTAATGAGTTTGGAAATGCTGTATACGCATTATCGACTCCAAGTACCTCAACAACATTGAATGATCTGATCAAAAATGGTTTTAAAATTATAGCTAAAACAAATAATGGGGCTCTAAGCCAAGAGCAAACTGTTTCTGTTACTGGCGCAGATACAAATAATGGTTCAGACACTACAAGTATCGTTCTGTTCGATGCGACTAAAACTTCACTAAATGTTAGAGGAGATCAAACAACAGTAACTTTAACTGCTGTTGATGCTAATGGTGCTACTTTAGCTAATCAAGCTATTTCATTAAAAGTTAAAAACTCTTCTCTAAACGGTGTCAAGTTTACTCCGAATGCAAGTCAAACAGATAGTAATGGGAAAATTACCTATACTCTATCTTTCACTGAATCGCAACGAGTGAAAACTTATAGTGCTGAACAGTTTGTTAAAGATGATTTAGTGTTGGAAGCTAATTTTGGCCAATCTACTCAAATTTATACATATAATTTGGATGTTGTGAGCTCTGCTGTTCCAAAACCAGTAGGGGCAATTGCAGTTGCCTATAACCCAACTAAGATTGAAGATTCATCATCTGGTGTATATTATTACAAAAATATTTCTGTTCATGTAACAGATGTGGACGGAAAGCCATTATCTAATCAAGATGTGGTGATGGGGGTTAATGCACTAACTTATAATAAGGGTAATTACAACTTCTTTGATACAGATCTTCCACCTGATGGTAAAGTCGATAAATATTTGCCCGAAGTAATTACACAATGTACTTTACCAGTTGCTCAAGTTAATATTGCAGGAAACATGATTGAGCAATTGCAGCCTGTTAAACAAGGTCAAACAGTTCAAGTTGTTTCCTTTATTAATGCAGAAGGTGCACCTGCTACTGATAATAAATATACTACAGATGCAAATGGACGTTTTGATTTAAAAATCCAATATCCTAAAATTTATGCTGGATATTTAAATATTCAAATTCTTGCTAGTTCAATAGTTAGTGGTTCTCAAATTAATGGCTCAACAAGTCTTGGTTTGAGTTATTTGAACAGTGATGTGGATGTTGAAAATAGTCTTGCACCTAATAAGGTAAGTCCGTATGGGACATCTCTAGATTGTAATGATGGTATGTAACCGATAAAACAGCGCTTCGGCGCTGTTTTTTTATGGGGAATTTAATTTAAAAATTAGAGCGAGGTCCCCACACTCACCCCCACCGTTGGGCGTACTTGCATAGAACTACAAGCACTCAGCGCCAAGACACACATCATCACCAATATAAATTTAATCATGCAACAAACCTTGAAATTTTGCCTGATGAAATAACGCACTAGAACGAGCGCCACTACGACAAATCATCAGAATGGGTTTTGTAAGGTCATTATAATATTTGGCAAATTCAAGAATATCTGTTTGAGAAATTTTACCGCTACTAACCGGTTGATAAATCACACTGACCTGAGATTTTTCTGCAATATTGCGTAATTCGCTGACCTTGACCAGATTGCCCATCTCTTGATCAGGGCGGTTCACAATCACCGATTTAAAACCCTGCCGCATCAATTGTGAAAACTTAGCAGTATTCATCTGACCTGCAACGCTAACTTTATTTGTTAGCATCTGTGTATTGTTCGCATAGCTCAGTGAGATACTGCTGCAGATCAGAATACAGCAAAACACATGTTTGAGGATGTGTTTAGTCATCCAACAAATCCATTTGTTTGGCTAACTGGAATAAGTTATTTGAGCGGTTACCTGTACGACAAAACATTAACACAGGTTTTGGCAATTCATTATAGTGATTGGCAAATGCACGAACATCTAACTCGGTAATTTGACCAGACACTACAGGCTGATAAACATAATCCAAACCTGCAGCACGTGCTGCTTCTTCAATTTGTGCACTAGTGGGCTGTTCAGGACCACCTTCCATATCTGGGCGGTTATTAATAATTGACTTAAAACCTTTCTCAAGCACCTGAGTTACATGCTCAGGACCAATTTGACCTGCAAAACCGACTTGTTCAGACATGGGAAACACTCCATCATTTTATTCATGACAATATGCTTTATGATAGCATTAAGCAGATTCATGAGCTGAATGTTCTGAAATATTTATAACGATGATAACGATAAAATAACGCAATGGAGCGCTTATGCATTCCTACACGGTCGAGCCTTTATATGTCAAAAGCGATCATGAGGTGATTGCTGCAGACTTTTATCGCCCCAAATCTATAGAAAAACCCGCAGTAATTCTGATGGCGCATGGACTGGCTGCCTTACGTCATTTTAAATTGGTGCAATATGCGCAGCATTTTGCGCAGGCAGGCTATGCCGTGGTGTTGTTTGATTATCGCTACTGGGGTGGAAGTACGGGACGCCCGCGTGAATTGGTGTCTATTGAAGCGCAGTTAGATGATTGGCGCAGCATGATTTCACATATCGCAGAACGTAAATCTATAGATGCCAAGCGCATGATTTTATGGGGAACATCGCTGAGCGGTGGATATGTACTCAGTTTGGCTTCACGATTACACAATTTGGCTGCGGTGATGGTACAAGTGCCTTTTGTCGATGGTGCAGAAAGTGCCAAGCTGTATCCTTTGCAGCAACTTCCCAAAGCCTTAAAAATTTCCAGTCAGGACTATATGGGAGCAAAGGTGGGGATGTCGCCAAAAACACTGCCTGTGGTGGCACAAAAGGCGCTGTGCTTTTTACCTACAGCAGACAGTTATGCAGGTTATATGTCCATTGTAAATCCTGATTATTATTGGAGCGGTACCATTCCTGCACGGGTGTTTTTTCATTTAATCCGTTATCGTCCTATTCAGGAAGTCCGCCAAATCAACATCCCAGTGTTGTTTATTGCCGCACAGCGCGACAGTCTGATTCCAATTGAATCTAGTCGTGAAACAGCTACTAATATTGCGCCTTATGTGCAATATGAAGAGTGGGATATGCAACATTTTGATATTTATCATGGTGAATGGTTTAAAAAAGCCATTCAGACCCAATTAGAGTTTTTACAGCAACTGTTTGGAGTTCAGTAAATGATTATTGTGTGTCCTGAGTGTGGTGCAAAAAACCGTGTACCTGAAGATAAATTATCTGCCAGCCCTGCGTGTGGACAGTGCCATCAAGCCTTGATTCCGCTTGCGTCAATTGAACTGAATGAACAAAATTTTAGTCATTTTATTCAAAACAGCGATTTACCTATTCTGATTGATCTTTGGGCAGACTGGTGTGGTCCATGCAAGATGATGGCACCACATTTTGCAACGGTGGCTAAGCAAAATCCGCATGTAGTATTTGCAAAAATTGATACAGAAGCCAATCCACGTCTGAGCAGTGCGTTTCATGTGCGCAGTATTCCAACACTGGTACTGATGAATAAAAGTAATGAAATTGCTAGAATAAGCGGCGCGCTACGAGCGACTGAATTACAACAGTGGTTGGATCAGCAACTCAACGCCCAGTCTTAATGCACTGTTCGTGCTAATTTATTGCAAATATCCGGAGTGAACGTGTCAGATTCTCATGCAAAACCAGAGGGAGTGCTTTCCCTACAAACAATTGCCATGCCAGCAGATACCAACTGGAGTGGAGATGTCTTTGGAGGCTGGATCGTTTCACAGATGGATTTGGCAGGTGCGATTCATGCCGAGCGCTTTAGTAAAGGACGTTGTGCTACCATCTCCATTAACCAAATGACTTTTTTGGTGCCTGTAAAAGTGGGCGATGTGATCAGTTGCTACACCAAAATTTTGAAAGTGGGGAATACATCAATTCAAATGCAAATTGAAGTGTGGGACAGCCATGACGATTCACGTGAAGCCGTGCGTGTCACTGAAGGCGTATTTACCTTTGTTGCGGTTGATGTCAAAGGCTCAAAACGTCAGATTCCTGAAGAAGCCAAACAGAAGTTTTTAGAAGCTCAGGCGAATCAAACATCGTAATGAAAAAATCCCAGCATAGTAGCTGGGATTTTTTTGGAGAGAAACAAGTATCAATCTTGTTTTTGCTTTAAATGTGCTTTCGACACCCATGCCCATAACATTTCACACTGAATCGGGGCTTCCCCTGATTCATCAATCACACTGACATTGACCAGTGTTTCGCCTTTGTCTGTGCTGTGCATGAGTTGTTGCTGTTCTGGGCTTAATGTGGCAATCGCTGTCATTGCACCTTGAGTCGGACGTTTAAAGTCTACTTTCAAGCTTTTAATCAGCACAATGGCACTATCTGGTACATTCATAGCCGTTACAAAACCGGTGGCAGTTTCGGCAAGCAGCGCCATAGCACAGGCATGTACCTGTCCAATATGGTTTTGCATGGCTTTATGATTGGCAAGACTGACCACCACTTGCGATGGGGTCACTTCGTGATAGCGAATTTTCGCAGTGCCCACCATCGGCACGACACGACCAAAGGCTTGACTCAAAAGGCGGCTTTGAATGCCTTTCGGCAATTTTGATGTTGCTTTGACCAGTTTGTTTAAGCGATTGGTTGGTGTCATGACATCCCCAAATTAATCTTTAAAGTTGTTAAATTGCAGTGGCAGACCAAATTGTTGCTCTTTCAAGAACGCCATGACTTGTTGCAATGTGTCGCGTTTCTTGTCGGTCACACGAATTTTGTCACCCTGAATAGAAGATTGCACTTTAATGCCACTGTCTTTAATGGCTTTGTTAATTTTTTTTGCGGTATCTGAGTCAAGACCATCTTTAAGTTTGATCACTTGAATCACATTTTTACCTGATGCGGTCATTTTTTGTGGGTCAAGCGCCTGAATGTCGACTTTACGCTTATAGAAGTGATTTTCGAGCATGGTATACACTTGCTCACATTGGAAATCACTTTCAGTGGAGATTTTAATCTCTTTGTTTTTTTCATTGAGGTCGATAGAAACATCCTGACCACGAAAATCGAAACGAGTACCGATTTCTTTTTGTGTGTTTTGAACCGCATGATTCACTTCAAAAAGTTCTAATTCAGAAACAATATCGAAAGAAGGCATAATGAAGACCTTTGCAAATGGAAACAATATCTGAGATGCTAGGGATGTTTTCTTCATTTGCCAAGTGTTGTTTTACATCAAAGGAGTGCGCAATGATCCGTAAACAAGAAATTACAACATTTGAGTTCCCAGCTGACGCGATTATCTGGGATGTACGTGATGCAAGTGCTTATGCAGAAGCTCATGTTAAAGGTGCTGTGAATCAGCCAATTAACGATCTATCAGCAGAGAGTCTTACTCAGGTGTCGGCGGATCAACCCATTTACATTTTATGTGGCGGCGGAAGTAAAGCTCCACGTGCAGCGGAAAAACTAGAAGGTTTGGACAGCTCACGTGAATATGTGGTTTTAATGGGTGGTACACGTGCTGCGCGTGATGCAGGTTTGCCTTTGGAACAAGGTCACTAAGTATCATCAATATGAAGAAAGCGCCGTAAGGCGCTTTTTTGTTGGGTATCGTTTTATTTCTATTTTCTCTAAGCGAGCGTTAGCTTGAAGGTGGAGGAGCTTTAAAATAAGGCTTCTTGGTTTTCACCTTTTTCTGAAAACGTGTAGCTGCCAGTTTTTGTACTAAGTTTTTAGGTACAGCGCAGGCTTCTGCTAAAACTTGTGCCGCCAGTATTTCACTGCACAACGGGGCAAATAAAAAGCCTTTAGAACCGAGTCCTGCAAAGCTGTAAATTTCCTGATCATCACGCATTTTGCCAAGTAGGGGAAAATAATCCTTACTTTGGGCGCGTAGCGAAGCGCGACCTTGCCAAGTATCTACGGGTGCTAAGTTTTCGGCATACGCAGGAAAGACACTGTGGATAAGTTCGTAGTTATGCACATGGTCTTCTGCCAAGACGTCACAATCTTCCCGATTTGGATAAAACGATGCACCTAAAATCAGTTGATCGGCATTAAGCTGCATGCAATAGCCGCCATAGCTATAGGCTTGTGATAATGGCAAAGCCTGATCGGTATTATTTAACCAACTGACTTGCCCTCGTATGGGTTTAAGCACAGGGTAATGTTCAAAAAAAGCACCGCTTTGCAGCGCAGCACAGACGATAACATGATCAAACGTTCCGAGTTCAGCATCTACGCTGTGTAAGATCAGCTGCTGTGCTGTCGTGGTGATTTGTTTAATTTGAGCTTGCTGAAACTGAATGTGCGGATGCGCAAGAATTTCATCACGCAGTTGATGTGGAGAAACTGCTCCTGCTTGCAATAAGCTTAAACTGGCAAAGTCGCTTTGTGGCGTAAGTTCGGTTGCACTCTGTGCTGCTAAAATACCTTTTGGGTATTGTGTGGCTAAATCCAGCAATTCATCGGCATGTTTAAGTGCCAGTTGATGAATCTGCAACGGACGAAATGCTTTGAATGCGGCATAGTGATTTAAAGCATGTTGCCATGCCAAAGTCATTAAATGATCAGCACTTTGATGAATTGGGCAAAGTTTTGGGTTTAAGAGTGCCAAAGGATTGCCAGAACCGCCTGCAAGTGGCGCTGTTTGGTCATAGAGCGTGACTTGATGCCCTCGTTGGGAAAATGCCCACGCACAGCTTAAACCCGCAATTCCTGCGCCTATGATCGCAATATGGCGCTGTTGGTTGCTTGTTGTAATTTGAGTTTCGTTCTGATCGGATATTGGCGCTATTTCAGGCGCTTGCCAGATGGCTTTTAGCATTTCCCGTTTGTGCCCAAAACCACGCGGGCGGGTAATGTGAATACCGTGTTGTTTTAAGCCGCGTTTGAGTACGCCTGCCACACTAAAAGAGGCAAAGGTCGTGCCATAATCGGACAGTGCTACAATCGGGTTGAGCACGGTTTCCTGCCACATATCAGGATTACAGGCAGGGGCAAAGCCATCTAAAAACCAAGCATTGACAGGAGCTGTTTTGGGAATGACAGGAAAAACTTCCTGAGCATCGCCTAGCCATAAATCTAGGCTAAAACGTTCATCTGGAAAGTTTAAACGATGACAGCCTGCAATAGCAGCAGGGTATTGCTGAATCAGCTGTTCAGACAGATGACTCAGTTCGGGCCAAGCCGCTAAGGCACGTATAAGATCGGCTTTACAAAGTGGAAACTTTTCGACAGAAATTGCGTGTAAATGGCTATGATTATTGGGGCGTACCTGTTGCCATAATTGCCAGAGCGCTAAAATATTTAAGCCTGTACCAAAGCCTGTTTCGCCTACACAAAAATATTCAAAATCATTTAGCGCTGCCAAACGGATGGCTAAGTCATTGCCCTGTAAAAACACATGCCGTGTTTCTAATAAACCGTTATCTTTAGAGAAATACACATCGCCAAATTGTTTGGAAATAGGCACATCAATGCCATCGACCAGTTGCCAATCCAGCTCGGCAGTTTGAATAGGCTGAAACAAAACCAGAGTACCTTAAATCAAGAGGTGAGTGCTCACCTTACCATTGGCGGCGACGTTTGGTATAGACGTAGCTGGCAATTAAAAAGCCGAGCAATACGCCAACTGCGAGTGTTGCAGCACCGTATAAAAACATTTGCGCACTGCGTTCACTTTGCAGTACTTGAACTTGCACGCCTAAATTATCGTTTTTGAGTTGCAGTTCCTGATTCTGTGCCAAAGCATCGAGGTTCGCTTGTTCAAGTTGTTGCAAGCGTGTGCTTTGATCTTTAATCAAGGCTTTGGTTTTGGCTTCCTGAAGCGCTTTATTTTTGGCAATTTGTTCTGCAGTCAGGGGCTTACCCTGTGCAGGAGTGACCCCATTGGCTGTTGCTGCAGTCGTGTTAGCAGTGACAGCTGTTGCTACGGCTGCCGTGTTGGTCGCAGCAGCAGGAGCATTGGGTGTGGTTGTAGTTGGCTCAACCGCATAAACAGAAGAACTGAGCAAAACAGCAACAACACTGGCAACAATGAAACGCATAGCGCTTATCCTTGAGGGAATGCTTTATTGAATGGCTTAACGTCAATGTGGCTATATACGCCTTCTTTTAAGAAAGGTTCATCTTGTAGCCATGCATCGAGTGCTTCACGACTGTCAAAATCGACAATCATGGTGCTGCCATAAAAGCCTGCTTGCGGATTGTTTGGGTCTTTTGGCATTGCCCCCGCCACAATTAAACGACCTTCAGCATCGAGTTGTTGCAAACGTGCAAGATGTGCAGGACGGGTCGCAAGACGTTTTTCCAGTGTACCTTCACGGTCAGTACAACTTAGAACAAATAAAGGCATAGTTACTCTCGAATATCGCAGATCAGAAATTATTCAGATGTTTTAAAGTATTTGCGCAATACAATAAACTGCACAATGATAAAGGAAAACATCACGATCATGTCACCAAAAGCGGTGAATTCGCCCCAATATTTTCCATCCCTAAATAAAAATGCAAAAAATACGTGCAGGAAAGACATAACCGCAAACATGGCTGCCCAAGCATAATTTAGGTTTTTCCAACCTGCTTCAGTCAAGTTGAACACAGGCCCAAATAAGCGTTGAATCAGCGGTTTACGGTCTTTGCTAAACCATGGTGATAGCAAAAAAGCACCTGCAAATACAATGTTTAAAATGGCAGCTTTCAGGCGAATATAAAAGTCATCGCTTAACATTAAGGTAACGCCACCAAAAATTACGGTCATAAACAACACAATCCATTGTTGTTTATCTAAACGGAATTTTTGCATGATGAACAATGCGCCGTACACCACTAACATCGAGATGATCAGACCTGTGGTGGCCACCAAAATATGGTTATTATCGACACCGCCTGCAGAGCCGATCAGTTGTAGTAATTGATGATTAGTATCTTTTGGATCTACAGTTTTGTATAAATAAAAGAAAATAATGAGGGGCACAAAGTCTAAAAGTGCTTTCATGTTAGAGTATCTAAATCTGATCAAATAAATGACATAGTATAAGTGATGCACGGCGTAGATTTACATACACACAGTAATATTTCTGATGGAACTTTGTCACCTGCAGAATTGGTGTCTGCGGCAATTCAGCAGGGCATTCATACCTTGGCATTGACTGATCATGACACAATGGATGGGCTGGCTTTGGTAGAGCAAGCCGCACAGGGGCAAGATTTAAAGATTATTTCGGGAGTGGAAATTTCCAGTCAATGGTCACGTCCAGCCACTAAGAAAAGTTATAGCGTGCATGTGGTGGCGCTAAACATGCAAAATCCTGCACCTTTACAGGCGCTGCTGGAACAGCAAAAACAAATTCGTGCAGAACGTGCCAAACAAATTTGTGATTTACTGATTCCGCTGATTGGACAAGATATTTATAACGATGTGCTTCTTAAAGTTGATGGCGTAGCAGATCGGATTACTCGCACACACATTGCCAAAACTTTACAGGAAAAAGGCATTGTAACGCGTGTGCAGCAAGCATTTGATAAATACATCAAAGAAGGCAAAAAGGCTTATGTGAAATTTGATGGCTTGAGTTTGGAAGATACGATTCGGGTGATTCACGACAGTCAGGGTTTTGCCGTGTTGGCGCATCCAACCCGTTATGATTTATCTGCGACCAATATTCGTTATTTAATTGAAATTTTTGCCAAATATGGGGGTGATGCAGTGGAATTGCCGCCTAATATTGACCCTGCATCGACCCGTCAAATGGTGGATCGCATGATTGCTGAACATGGTCTAAAAGTATCTGTCGGCAGCGATTTTCATGGTGAAAATATGCCGTGGATTAAATTGGGCAATATTCCGCGGGTGAAAGATGGTCAAATTGGGATTTGGGAGAGTTTTGTTGAGTAACTCCCTCATCCCAACCTTTGCCATAGAAAAGAGCTAGGGAGAAGTAATAAATTAAAGCAAATTATGGTCGTGCGCTTGAATTGGCGGTGGTGTCGGTTTGCCTAAAGTGCCCAATAATTCAATTTCAATGGTTCTTACCATGGCATCTAAAGGTAAGTCATTACTTTGTGTGCCAAAAGGTTCTTCAATTTCTGAACTGAGCGCATCCAGACCTAAAAAAGTATAAGCCAAAATACCGACCAAAAGTGGTGTCGCCAATCCGAGCGTAGACCCTAAACTAAACGGCAGCATAAAACAGAAAAAGTACACGGTACGGTTGAGCAAGACTGAATAAGCAAAAGGCAATGGCGTGGTGGCAATACGGTCACAGCCTGTTTGCACCAAACTGAGTTCGGTCACATGCTGATTCATCTGCGTGTAAATAATATCGGAAATTTCACCTTCTTTTAGCGCTTGCATTAACTCCCATTGAATCAAACTAAGCGTATATTGTGGCGCATTGGCTTGTTGATACAGTTGGGTAATGGCTTGCTGACTCATGCCGCTGGTTTGAATCAATTCAGTTGGATTGGCGGTTTGTTGGCGCAAGCGGTCACGTAAGACGTTGGCAAATACAATAACGTGTTGAATAACTCGCTCGCGTCGCCCTTGACTCAACATACGGCAGTTGCGGTCAAAGTGGCGTGCATTGGCAATTAGCATGCCCCAGAGTTTGCGCGCTTCCCACCAACGGTCATAACAGGCACTATTTTTAAACCCCAAAAAGATGGAGAGCACCACGCCAATTAAAGTAAAACCAACCAAAGGCAATTCTGGAAAATGAAAATAGCCAATATAAGATAAACCACCAATAATGGCGGAGAGCAGCATCACCACCCCCAAAGGTGGTAAAATTTTAGGTAAAATCGTGCCCCGCCAAGAAAACAACAAATTAAATACGCTTGGTTGATCGACTATCATTTTATTAGAATCATCACAGTTTTTTGATGATCTTCTGTGCTTGAGCGAGCTTTGTCAATATACAAATTTTAAGTGTGCTCAAATTTAAGCAGCTGATGTTCGGCAAAGGAAAAATTACCTTCACTTGAGATGATACAGTGGTCAATCAAACGCAGCTCTAGCAACTGACAGGCTTGCTGAATCTGCTGCGTCAGGACTAAATCTGCAGGTGAAGGTTGTGGTAAGCCGAAAGGATGATTGTGTGCAATCACAATCGCTGTGGCATGTTGACTAATCGCAAAACGCAGCAATTGATTAATGGAAATTTCACACGAATTTACTGCGCCATAAAACAACTTTTTAAAGCTGATTTTGCGTAAACAGGCATCTAGACAAAGCACCGCAAACACTTCTTGGGTTTCGCCCAAAAGTTCAAAACGCAGATACTCCACCAAGCGCTTGGAATTGCTAAGCTCAAGTGCATCTTGTTTTAAATGTTCGGCTACATAGCGCCGTCCAAGTTCTTTGACTGCCATCAGTTGCGAGTATTTACTGCTGCCCATGCCATGAAACTGACATAGTTCTGTGATTGGAGCATCCAACAAGGTGGTTAAGTTGCCAAAATGTTGAATCAGCAGCCGTGCTAATTCTACAGCAGAATGTTGCTGTGAGCCTGAGCCCAAAAAAATAGCCAATAGTTCGGCATCAGATAAACTGGCAGCACCATTTTGAATCAGACGTTCACGTGGCCGTTCTTGTTCAGGCCAATGTTTAATAGATAAATGCATTGTTATTTGACTTTGTTATTCTAAATTTGAAACTTAAATCCCAACAGATCTCTTGGGAATGACATTATTTAATGCTATTGTGAGCGCCACTGCAACAAAAAGGTGGCTTATTTGTGAGCTTCGATTTAAGCGTCCTCCCTCATAAAAACATTATTTTAGCTGTGACAGGTGGCATTGCGGCCTATAAAAGTGCGATTTTAGTGCGTCGTTTAAAGGATGCGGGGTTTAGTGTTCGTGTGGTCATGACCAAGGGGGCACAAGCTTTTATTACACCGCTGACCTTTCAAGCACTGTCTGGCAATCCAGTACATACCGAATTATTAGATACCGAAGCTGAAGCAGGTATGGGGCATATTGAATTGGCACGGTGGGCCGATTTAATTTTGGTTGCGCCCGCCAGTTGCGACACCTTAGCCAAATTTGCTGCAGGTCTGGCCGATGACTTGCTTAGTACTTTATATTTAGCCACTAATGCACCAGTTTGGGTTGCACCAGCCATGAATCAGCAGATGTGGGCAGCTAAAGCCACACAGCGTAATTTAACCACTTTGGTGGAAGATGGCGTGCATGTGATTATGCCCGATGCGGGCGAACAAGCCTGTGGCGATGTTGGTTTAGGCCGTATGCCAGAACCTGAAGATTTGGCGCATCAGGTGACGCAGTATTTTCATCAGGTACAGCGTGCTTTGGTGGAAAAATTTGGCATGTTGGCAGGTAAAAATGTCACAATTACGGCAGGTCCAACCCGCGAAGCTTTAGACCCTGTACGTTATATTTCTAACCACAGTACAGGCAAAATGGGTTTTTCTTTGGCGGCAGCTTGTTATGCGGCAGGGGCAAAAGTAACGCTTATTGCAGGTCCAGTTAGCTTAGATACACCAAATGGAGTACAGCGTATTAATGTATCTTCTGCAATTCAAATGCTAGACACTAGTTTGCAAATGCTTGAACAAGGCTGTGATATTTTCATCGCGACAGCCGCAGTGGCAGATTACCGCGTGGCAGAAATTGCGGAACACAAAATTAAAAAATCAGGCGATGAGCTGAATGTGGCCTTGGTCAAAAACCCAGATATTGTTGCGACCATTGCGCAACAGGAAAAACGTCCGTTTATGGTCGGCTTTGCTGCAGAAACTCGTAATGTTGAAGAATATGCAGCAGGCAAATTGGTGGCGAAAAAACTGGATATGATTGCCTGCAATGACGTTTCCCGTGCCGATATTGGCTTTGCTTCCGATGAAAATGCCATGACGGTATTTTTTGCCGAAAGCTACCGTATGGAAAAACGTGATTTAGAAAAAGCCTCTAAACAGGAAATTGCTCAGCAACTGGTCGAAGCGATTCATGATGCCTTATATCGTGATCCATCTCAGGATGATGATTTTTAATTTTGATCGTCCATCACTAAATGGATGACATAAAAAACCGCTGAATTTCAGCGGTTTTTTATATCCAATCACTAATTAAGCTTGACCTTCGGCTGCAGCCGTTTGAGCACGTTGCATATTGGCTTCAAACTCGGCATCGAAGTTGATTGGTGTTAATAGTAATTGTGGGAAGCTACCTTTAGTCACCATATCATTCACTGCTTCACGCAAGAATGGGAACAAAATGTTCGGGCAGTATGCGCCAAGAATGTAGGGTAAACGCTCTTCTTCAACGCCATCAATTAAGAAAATACCAGCTTGCGTCACATCAACAATAAATGCTGTATCGCCCGCATTATTGGCTTGAACCACAACTTTTAATGCCACTTCAAAGTGAGTTGGATCAATTTTTTCTGCTGAAGATGACAGGTTGATGTTCAATTCAGGCTGCCATTCTTTGGTAAATACTTGTGCCCCAGGAACTTCAAAAGAAATGTCTTTGGTATAAATACGCTCTAATGCCAATTGTGGTTGAGCTTGTTGTTCTTCACTCATGTTAAATCCTTAAGAGTTGGTTATCGTGTTATGTTTATGCCAATAATTGATCAAGCTTGCCTTCGCGATCTAACGCATATAATTGGTCAAAGCCGCCAATAAATTGGTCATTGATGAAAATTTGTGGAACGGTACGATGATTGGTACGTTGCATTAATTCAACACGTACTTCAGGCGCTTCATTCGACAAATTAATTTCTTTATAGGCAACGCCTTTACGCTCAAGGAGTTGTTTTGCACGAATGCAGTATGGACATACAGTCGTTGAATAAATAGTGACTTCAGCCATGATTGTTCTCCTTGCGAAAAATATTGGGTAAAACTATTTGCTTTTTACTAAAGGTAAACCTTGTGCTTTCCAGTTGCTAATACCGCCATCTAAACGATAGGCATCGGTATGTGCGACCTGTTGTAAAGCACTGCCTGCAACCTGACCCAAGTTACAGATAAAGACCAATGGACGATCTGAGGTTTTTAACTCTTCAACATGCTTGGTAATTTGGCTATAGGGAATATTGCGGCTACCACTGATATGACCTTCACGAAAATCTTTGGCATCACGTAAATCAATCAACATGGCATTTTTAGCTTTGACTAAAATACCCAAAGATTGTGGGGAAATTTTGCGACCATTGCGTTGACCTTCTAACACAAAGAACAACACTACCAATACAGCCAGCGTCCCAAATAAGAAGGGATGATTCCCCATAAATTCGAACCAACGTTCCACAAGTCACCTAATTACAATGTCAAAATTGTTCAAGAGTATAGCGTATAAATATGGCGATCAAAAACACCGCTTCAAGGGCAGCGCCATAATAAAATTAATTTTTTTGTTGCGCTTCGGCAATTTCATCACACAGTCTTAAATAACTGTCTAAACGACGCGATAATATTTCACCTTCTGCAGCAGCCAGTCGCAGCGCACATTGCTTTTCATGTTTATGGGTACAGTTGCGGAATTGGCAATGCCCCAGCAGGTTTTCAATTTCAGGAAAACCATTTTGAATTTTATCTTGGCTTAAGTGCCATAAACCAAATTCACGAATCCCCGGTGAGTCAATTAAGGCTGCACCATCTCCAAAGCCAATTAAGCGGGTAGAGGTTGTGGTGTGTTGTCCAAGTGCTGAGTTTTCTGAAATGATATTGGTCTTTTGCGCCGCTTCAGGCACGATGGCATTAATCAGCGAGCTTTTCCCCACACCCGATTGTCCAACAAAAGCCACCGTTTCACCTGCCAAACGTGCCGCCAAATGTTCTAAATTCGCATCGGACTGGGTTTGCATGACTTCATACCCCAAGTCTTGATATTCCTTAAGCAAGTCTAAAATCGGGTCGTTTTCTTTGAGTAAATCAGATTTGTTTAAAACCAATAAGGCGGGAATATCGGCATCGGCACAAGCAACCAAATAGCGGTCAATCAAGCCCGGTGCAGGTTCAGGCAAAGGCGCAAAAACAATCACAATCAAACTGATATTGGCGGCAACAGGTTTAACTTTGTGATAACGATCAGGTCGGGTCAATAAAGATTGGCGTGGATGAATCGCGGTAATAATTCCTAAACCTGTATTCGGATCGGCTTGCCATTTGACCTGATCTCCCGTCACCAATAATTCTAAATTGGTGCGAGTATGACAGCGCCAAATACTGCCTATTTCGATAGGTTTCCAAAACGGTTCAGGCTCACCTGCGTGCACCACAGGTTTTTCAGGATGAATTTCAGGAACAGATAAAGCCTGCACTTCTAATTGACGACCATAGTGTTGTACCACCAAGCCTTCTAAATCATGTGAAGTGTCAATGTCTGCCTGACGTGACTTGTGTTGTTTTTCAATTCGACGTTGCTGTTGTTCAGTCAATCGACGCTTACGAATTAAAGCCATTCATATCCTAAAAAACCATGAACTCAGGATGGCAAAAATAGCATGAAGCGGGGGCACAGTTACAGCCAAGAAGCAAGAAATTTGCTACTATGTTGTTTTTAAGCCGAATAAGATTGCACATTTATGAGCAGCACGCCTGATACTCGCCTCATTTGGATTGATTTGGAAATGACAGGTTTGGATACCGACAACGACCAAATTATTGAAGTGGCTACCATTGTGACCGATGATCATTTAAATATTTTGGCAGAAGGTCCTGTGCTGGCTGTGCATCAGCCCGATCGTATTTTAAATGCTATGGATGAATGGAATACACGTCAGCATGGACAATCGGGCTTAATTGAGCGTGTGCGTCGCAGCAAACTCACTGCGCAGGATGCAGAGCAGCAAACCATTGAGTTTCTAAAAAAATGGGTCAATCCTAAAACATCGCCAATGTGTGGCAACTCAATTTGCCAAGACCGCCGTTTTTTACACCGTTTAATGCCTGAATTGGAACAGTACTTCCATTATCGTAATCTGGATGTATCGTCAGTGAAAGAGTTGGCAAAGCGCTGGCGTCCAGAAATTATGAGCGGTTTGAAAAAGAATGCGTCGCATTTGGCGATGGATGATATTCGTGATTCGATTGCTGAGCTGAAATATTATCGCCAGTACTTTTTTATTATGAATCAGGACTAAAATGTTTTTCTGCGTAGGGGGTGTAGGAGATGAGGCTGTAATAGCTATCTCTTGCGCCAAAACTGTATGAGTCACTCATAAATAAGAAATAATAAGATATGACTCAGCATTGCCTTATGCCTTACTTTATGTAGAGATATTAGAGGCAAGTTTGTATAAAGTTAAGCAATGCTGAGGTGTTTATTTGTTTAAAACCTAGCAATAAAAAGCTTTATTTTCCTGCCTGCCAAAATGCTTCACCTGCCTGAATTGGGTCGCCTGTTTGCGCTAAAGTCTCAAGCCAGACATCATATTGCGCGATAATTGGATGTTGGCTAGGGTGAAAGTCAAGTTTAAACCAATCACGGTATTGTGATTGCATTTTGCGTAACTTCCCTCGTTTGCCAAACAGCCATTGCAAGCCACGTACATTCATTTTAATGCGCTGGGTGCGATTAAACCCATCGCATTTCAGCATGACATTGGCGCGGTACAGGGTAAATCCGAACATTAAACCTGTGGTCAGCACCAACGCCATTTTTCGGGTCACTTCAGGTACATTGCCCACCTGCTGCATTACATCAAACGCCACATCACGATGTTCCATTTCTTCAATCGCATGCCATGCAAATAAGGCGCGGACATAAGGATGTGCATCTTTTAGCGTTTCTTTTTCGCCATAAAAAGTTTCTGCCATGAGTGCAGTTAAATGTTCTGCAGCCGCTGTCATGGCGATATTGTATTGGGGCGAGCGATATTTGAGTTCAAACTTAAACACTTTGTTTAGACGCTGAATAAACTGATCTACAGGCATGCCTTGATCTTTCATAACCTGATTCATTTTGTCGTGTGCAATGCCGTGCTGAGCTTCTTGCCGAATAAAATCGGCAACACGCTGTTTTAAGTCAGGGTCTTGAATTTGATCGCGGAACAAACGAACTGATTGAATGAAATAACGCTCGCCATCAGGAAAAGTCAGGCTCAAAGCATCAAACATGCGGGTCAGAAACGGATCACCCGCAAACCAGTAACGCGGCACATCAGCTAATTTAAAATCGAGAATGCTGCGTACTATGGGCGTAGCATGATATTGGACAAGTGCATTCATTTTATTTTATTTCACTCTGGTCAATCCTGTTGCAGTATGTCGGGCTTTTGCAGATTTGTTTTGACAGTATTTGCCAGTTTTTATACATTAAACGACAAAAGAAAATGATGCATGTCAAGATGAGCAAGCACATGAGCGAAATTCAAATTCCAAATGGCTATTATCAACTTTATTTACGCTATTTATCAGCACGGGGCAGAGTTCCTGAGCAGCTTGGATTTTCGCCTGCACAATTGCAGCAGTTACAACATGTGTTGGCATTGCCTATGGATACCCAATCGTCTTATCAGTTTTTTAACGAGATCATCCAACACAGTATTCAGTTTTTAGATTGTCCAACGCTCGTTTTTGAATTGGCACGTTATATTCAGCCTGAACATTTTGGCGTGCTTGGCTATATGGCATCGCGTAGTAATAGTGTTGCAGAAGCTATTCAATATATGATGCGTTTTAGTCGTTTGGTGGTAGATGGTACGGCAGCAGTACCGATGCGGCTGGAACAACAACTAGATGCCTTATATTTATCATGGCCATTGGTGGATGAAAAATACAGCTTGGTTCATGAAATGACTTTTGCCTGTATGACTCAATTGGCCATGCAAATTTTTGATTTTCAACACTCTCCGATACGGGAGATTCATTTTGCCCATGCACCGCGTATGGCGATGCTGCATTATGAAAAGTTTTATGGTTGTAAGGTTTTATTTAAGCAAGCGGAATATCAAATTGTTTTAAATTTAGAAAGCCTCAGTTTAAAACCACAGCAAGCCGATCCCTCTTTAATTCATTTACTCACCAAACAAGCTGAAGATGCGATTGCGTTAAAACCACAATTAGAAACCGTGCAGCAGCAAGTCCAAGAGCAGGTGGCGCATTATTTACGTTATGAACAGCAAGTGCCGAGCATTGAATGGGTGGCGCAGCGTTTATTTCGTTCAGGGCGTACGTTACAGCGTCAGCTTAAACAGGAAGGTACGGGTTTTAAACAGATTCTTGAAATAGAACGGATGCAGCGCTGTGAAAACCTACTACAACAAAATGTGAGTCTAAGCGACATTGCACAGTTGTTGGGTTATTCAGACCAGTCGGCTTTGGCACGTGCTTATAAAGCCTGCACAGGACAGACGCTGCTAAAACGTAAACAGCAATTGCAGCAAGCAGAGAATGATGCATTTTCTATACAGCAAGGTACGCCATAAATCGGATCAATTGGCTCATGATCAACAGGTCATTTTGCGCTAACAGATTGAAGATAAGCCGTATGCAGCCACGACTGAAACAGCTTTTGCAAGGTTGATAAAACCTAAGATAAAACCTGAAGTTATTTATTTTTATCAAAATTTTTGAATTTAAAAGCACAATTGAGCAAGTTTCAAAAACCGATAAGCAGGCAAAATTAGGCATCTTTGATCATTGAGAAAAAAACGCAAATATCAGTAAATGTAGCCTCGCGGTTGTTCTGAATAAATCGTTTTGCAAACAGAAATGCAGCAACCAATGCCCGTACGCTATTCATTGAGTAAAAAATAGCGTTACAATGGGTCAATTTGTATTTCTACAATAGCAAATGTTTCAGTTTTAATCATTCAAGGAAAATACAACCCTATGTCACGTTTAGCCACACGATTTGCACAGCTTGAATCTCAACAACGTAAGGCTTTGGTTTCTTATGTTATGGCAGGTGACCCTCATCCAGAAGTCACAGTTCCGATGTTACATCAAATGGTCGAGGCAGGGGTAGACATCGTTGAATTAGGTTTGCCGTTTTCAGACCCAATGGCTGATGGTCCAGTGATTGCCCTCGCTGCAGAGCGTGCTTTGGCAGGTGGAACCAATACGCTAGATGCTTTAAACATGGTCAAAGAATTCCGTCAAAAAGATCAGGAAACTCCTGTGGTGTTGATGGGATATTTAAACCCTGTAGAAGTTATTGGTTATGAAAAGTTTGTTGAATATGCACATGACTGTGGTGTAGATGGTGTACTTCTGGTCGATTTACCGCCTGAAGAAGCCCAAGAGTTTGATGAAGTCCTGAATAAATATGGGATGAATCAAATTTTCTTGTTAGCGCCAACTTCTACACCAGAGCGTATTCAATTTGTGGCAAACCAAGCCAGTGGCTTTATTTACTATGTTTCTTTGAAAGGCGTGACGGGTGCAGCAACACTTGATGTTGCAGAAGCTGCGGCCCGCATCCAACAGATTAAAGCTGTAACGAACGTGCCTGTAGGTGTGGGTTTTGGCATCAGTGATGCTGCATCTGCCAAAACAATGGGCGCGGCTGCCGATGCAGTTATTGTCGGAAGTGCGTTTGTAAAACAATTTGCGAGCTTAGCACCAGAACAAGCCGTCATTGCAACGGTTAATAAAGTGAAGGAGCTTCGAGCTGCGCTCGATGAGTTAGTATGAGTCAAGAAGTGAAAACAGGGAAAATTCTAAGCCCATCGACGCCGTGGACTGCACGTGGTGTACCTGGTATTGAAACACCAGATGAGCAACAATCATTAAAAGCGATCTTTACTGAACCAACGATTGAATGTCCAGAATGTCATGCTTTGGTGACACGTACAGCAATGTCATTCAACGCTTATGTATGTCCACAATGTGATGAACATTTACGCATGAAAGCGCGTGAGCGTTTAACTTGGTTCTTTGACCAAGTGCAAAATGAATTAGGTCAAGAATTCTCTGCTAAAGACCCACTTAAATTTGTAGATAGCAAAGCATATCCTGAGCGTATGACTGAAGCGCAAAAGAAGACGGGTGAAACCGAAGCTTTAGTAGTGATGCAGGGCTTATTAAAAAATATGCCAGTCATTGCTTGCGCATTTGAGTTTGACTTTATGGGCGGCTCAATGGGTACTGTCGTTGGTGACCGTTTTGTGCAAGCCGCTGAACGTGCGATTCAGCAAAAACAACCATTAGTTTGCTTCGCAGCATCGGGTGGTGCGCGTATGCAAGAAGGCATGTTGTCTTTAATGCAAATGGCGCGAACCTCTGCTGCAATTCAACGCATGAAAGAAGCAGGCTTGCCGTACATCGTGGTATTAACTCATCCTGTTTACGGTGGTGTAACTGCATCATTGGCGATGTTGGGTGATGTACACATTGCAGAACCTAAAGCGATGATTGGTTTTGCGGGTAAACGTGTGATTGAGCAAACTGTACGAGAAAAACTCGAAGAGCCGTTCCAACGAGCAGAATACTTACTTGATCATGGTGTGGTCGATCAAATTGTCCATCGTCATGCATTACGTGATACAGTTTATCGTATTCTTGCGAAACTGATGAACTTGCCTTGAACACAGCGCCTCTTGCAACCGATGATTTAAACACATGGCTCAATTATTGGAGCCATGTTCACGTTACAGGTATTGATTTAGGTTTGGAACGGGTCATTCCTGTTGCAGAAAAACTGGGGGTAACCCATCCTAAGGCCAAAGTCATTACAGTTGCGGGAACCAATGGTAAAGGCTCAACCACAACCACTTTAGCGGCTATTCTAAATGCGCAGGGTTATCGGGTTGGGTTGTACCAATCGCCACATATTTACCGTTTTAATGAACGAGTCAAATTAGCAGGCGTCGAGGTCGATGACCAAAGTTTGATTGATGCTTTTGTTCAAGTCGATCAAGCGCGACGTGATTGCGATCTGAGTTTATCTTTCTTTGAAGCCACGACTTTGGCGGCCTTTGTGATTTTTAAAGCACGTGACTGCGATGTGTGGGTGCTTGAAGTCGGTTTAGGTGGGCGTTTAGATGTGGTTAACGTCGTCAATCCAGATGTGGCGGTTATTACCAATATTGGTTTAGACCATGTCGATTGGTTGGGCGATAGCATCGAAAAAATTGCCTATGAGAAAGCAGGCATTATTCGTCCTCACATTCCTGTTATTTTTGCAGGTCAGCAAGATTTGCCTCAGGCTATTCAAGATAAGGCCTTAGCCTGCAATGCCTCCTTATTTGTTTTGAATCGTGATTATTTTTATCGAGAAATGCAAGATGGTGAGTCGTGGATGTTTGCTGCATCGGGTTGCACCTTAAAACTTCCAACAGGCAGCTTGGCGCTCGATAATATTTCAACCGCGGTGGCAGCAGTCTTGCGTAGCGGTTTAGAAATCACCCAAGATGCGATTGCACAAGGTATTCAAACTGCTAAATTGGCAGGGCGTTTTGAAATTCGTCAAATTCAGGGCAAAACTGTGATTTTTGATGCAGGACATAACCCGCATGGCGTTGAATTTTTGTTAAAGCAATTGCGCGATTTCTTAAATTACAATAAACAGTACACTGAAGTAATCAGTGTTTTTTCAATGCTTGCAGATAAAGATATAAATTCTGTGGTTGAGTTATTGAAAGATAGTGTCGTAATGTGGAAAATTGCTACATTAAATGTGCCTCGTGCGGCAGAGATCACAATTTTGGATCAGGCTTTGCAAGGCGAAACAATACAACACTTCGACAGTATACAATTGGCTTTTAAATCAGCACTGGATGAAACTAAAAATAATCAGCTGATTTTGGTATGTGGATCATTTCATACCTTAGAAGCGGTATGGGAGTATTTGGAAGAATGTCAATGAATAACAAACAACGCTGGATGGGTGGCGTTGTTTTATTAGGTGGTGGTGTTTTATTGGCAGCATTGCTTTTAAAAGGGCAAGAAGAAATACATCAAAATAATGTGAAAACTCCGAGCCAAGCCGAACAAGTTCAAGATAAAAATGCCAATCAGGCAGAAATGGTGCAATTGCAACCTTTAACTGTCGATGTGCAAACCGAGCAGCGTCTGCTTGAAGAGCAGCGCCGTGCGCGTGAAAAAGCAGTGGCAGAGCAAGAAGCACGTGCAGCTGAGTTTTTAGCAATGCAGCAACAGGCAGAAGCTGAAGCAGCGCGTAAAGCTGCAGAAGAATATGCTGCCTTAAATGCCTTACGTTCTGGTCAGCAGCAAAGTTCTGACAATATTCCGCCTGAATTGGTCGAAGATGAACAAGTCAAGCAAAAGCGTTTGGCTGAAGAAAAAGCCGCTCAGCAAAAGAAGTTAGAGCAGCTACAGGCAACGGATGCCAAGAAAGCTGCTGAGTTAAAAGCTGCGCAAGAGCGTAGTGCTGCAGAGAAAAAAACAGCAGATGAAAAGCGTTTAGCGGAAGAAAAACGTATTGCAGAAGAGAAGCGCAAAGCGGAAGAACAACGCCAAGCCGATGCAAAACGTAAAGCTGAACAAGAGCGTAAAGCTGAACAAGAACGTAAAGAAGCTGAAGCAAAAAAAGAAGCAGAACGTAAGGCTGCCGAAGAAAAGCGTAAAGCTGAGGAAAAACGCAAAGCTGAAGAAGCAGCTAAGAAAAAGGCTGAGGCTGAAAAAGCACGTAAGTTATTGGAAGAAGGTGATAAACAATGGATGGTACAGGTGGCTTTGGCGGCTAACCAAGCCAATGCCGATGCTTTGGCGGCAAAATTGAAAGCCAAAGGCTATAAAGTCACCCAAAGTCCAACGTCTAAAGGGGTTCGGATTATGGTTGGGCCATCTAAAGACCGTGATGCTGCCGATGCAACCCGTAAGAAAATTACCGCAGACCCAAGTTTGAATATGAAATCTGCATGGGTGATTGATTGGGTGCCGTTAGATAAACGTGACTAGATCATTCGATCAAGATGTTTATTAAAAAAGGATTTAATCTTTCAGGTTAAATCCTTTTTTATTTAGGCTTTTGGTATTTGATATTGCGCTAAGGCAATTGGATCATGTGCGCAAATAATCTCAACTTGTGGTGCAGTTTGAGCCAAATGCTGAATATTCGCTAAAGTCTTTAAACGCATTAAATTATTTTCTGCAAACAAATACTCAACTGTATGTAGTGCTGGGAAGCATTGTTTAGGGTCTAGCTGTGCTTGCGCATAATAAGCATCGCCACAGAAAAATAACCAGCCCTGTGCCTGCCGAATGGCAATGCCACAATGACCAGCGGAGTGTCCAGGCAAAGGAATCAGTAAAATTTCATCCTTAAAAATTGTTAAACCTTGCACACGATTAAAATTAAACCAAGCTTCACCTCGGGTTGGTTCTAAAAAATCCCAATGAGTATGTTGCTGAAATTGCTTAGGTTTATAACGCATGCGATTTTTTAAAGACTTTAAATTGCAGGCTGCCTTGTATTCACTCGCGAAGATATGCACAGTCGCGTTTGGAAAATCAGCAATCCCACCCGCATGATCAAAGTCCAAATGCGATACCAAAATATGTTGCACATCACTGGCCTGATAACCAAGTTGCTGGATTTGCTTGAGTGCGGTCTGGCTTAAGTCGTGTTGAATCCGAGCGGTATGGGTCAGTAATGTGCCTAAACGCTGTTTGGGATGTAAATAATCCTCAACGCCTAAGCCTGTATCGACCAAGACCAAGCCTTGATCTGTTTCTAATAATAGACAATGGCAGACCAATTTTGCCTGCCAACCTTGTTGTCCAAATAAAGGCGCACAGATTGGGCAAAACGTGCCGCAATGTAAATGATGAATGTTGTAGATCACAAAATGACGTTTTTCTATGAATGTTATTTTGCTTATACCTGATCTGTTGTGTGTCGCCAATCACAATCGGATTAACGGAATTGGAGCATAAAAAAGCCTATCCGAAGATAGGCTTGCTCATGTACCACTTAATTAAGTGCGGTTCGGTTGTTTGGTCAAACGTAAATAAGGCTTGATGGCTTTATATCCACTTGGGAAGCGTTCTTTAAGCTCTGCTTCGTCCTGAATGGCAGGCACAATGACCACATCTTCACCATCTTGCCAGTTGGCAGGCGTTGCAACCTTGTAATTGTCAGTCAGTTGTAGTGAATCAATGACACGTAAAATTTCGTGGAAATTACGTCCGGTAGAAGCAGGATAAGTAATGATCAAGCGTACTTTTTTATTTGGATCAATAATGATTAATGAGCGGACAGTCAGTGTTTCGCTGGCATTCGGGTGAATAAAATCGTACAGGGTAGACACTTTACGATCTTGGTCAGCAAGAATTGGGAAATTAACCGTTGTATCTTGAGTTTCGTTAATATCTTGAATCCAGCCTTTATGAGATTCAGCATCATCTACAGAAAGTGCAATCGCTTTGACATTGCGCTTGCTGAATTCATCTTTCAGTTTTGCGGTATAGCCTAGCTCGGTGGTGCAGACAGGTGTGTAATCGGCAGGGTGCGAAAATAGAATGCCCCAGCTGTCACCTAAAAATTCATAAAAATCAATTGGGCCTTCATTTGAATCTTGTGTGAAGTTGGGTGCGATGTCACCTAAGCGAATAGTCATTGTGTACCTCTGTCTTGTTTTGTTGTGTGATGTATGCGTACTACTATGCGCCATTCCTTTTGCAGAATTAAATAGTGTTTTTTTATGTGCTTATGAATAATTTGAATATGCTGTGTCATTTTTATTGCATTTTCAAAATAGATTCATGTGTTATTGCTATATATCGTCCGCTCGAAATTTGTTACATTAACTGCTACTTAGAAGCGAGGAATGGCAAGTAGAGATTGGAATTTTTAATAGGTTTTTGTGCAAAACCCTTGTACTTCAAATTTCTAGTACCATAATAACCCCTAAGAAAAACCTATTTATTTGACAAGCAAGATTTAGAGAGTTTATTCATGTTGGCAAGTCTGATCGGAGGAATCTTCGGTACTAAAAATGAGCGCGAACTCAAACGCATGCGTAAAATCGTAGACAAGATTAATGCGCTCGAGCCGACGATATCTGCCTTAAGCGATGCAGACTTATCTGCAAAAACCGAAGAATTCAAACAGCGTTATAACAAAGGCGAAAGTTTAGATAAGTTATTACCAGAAGCATTTGCAGTATGTCGTGAAGCTGCCAAACGTGTCATGAGCATGCGTCACTATGACGTGCAGTTGATTGGTGGTATTACCTTGCATGAAGGTAAAATTGCAGAAATGCGTACAGGTGAAGGTAAAACCCTAATGGGAACTTTGGCCTGTTATTTAAATGCTTTAAGCGGTCAGGGCGTGCACGTCATTACTGTGAACGACTACTTGGCACAGCGTGATGCCGAACTCAACCGCCCTTTATTTGAGTTTTTAGGTTTAAGCATTGGCATTATCTATTCCATGCAAGACCCGACTGAAAAAGCACAGGCTTATCGCGCAGACATTACCTACGGTACCAATAACGAATTTGGTTTCGACTACTTGCGTGACAACATGGTGTTCTCGCTGAGTGAGAAAAAACAGCGTGGCCTGACGTATGCCATTATTGATGAAGTGGACTCGATCTTAATTGATGAAGCACGTACCCCATTAATCATTTCTGGTCAAAGCGATGACTCATCTCAGTTATATGCAGCGATCAATACTATTCCGCCAAAATTGCATCCGCAAAAAGAAGAAAAAGTAGCTGATGGTGGACACTTCTGGATTGATGAAAAACAACGTACTGTAGAAATGACCGAAATTGGTTATGAAATGGTAGAAAATGAACTAATCCAAATGGGTTTATTGGCAGCAGGCGAAAGTCTTTATTCTGCATCTAACCTGAATTTAGTCCATCATGTATCTGCAGCTATTCGTGCTCACTTCCTGTATCAACGTAACGTCCATTACATCATCCATGATGGTGAAGTGATTATTGTTGATGAAAATACAGGTCGTACCATGCCTGGTCGTCGTTGGTCTGAAGGTTTACACCAGGCGGTAGAAGCCAAAGAGGGTTTGGAAATTCAGCCTGAAAACCAGACTTTAGCGACCACAACCTTCCAGAACTATTTCCGTTTATACAAAAAACTGTCAGGAATGACGGGTACTGCAGACACTGAAGCTGCAGAAATGAAAGAAATTTATGGTCTAGATGTTGTTATTATTCCAACGCACCGACCAATGATCCGTAATGACCAAAACGATTTAATTTATTTAAACCGCACAGGCAAATACAACGCGATTATTCAAGAAATTAAACGTGTGCATGAAGCAGGTGTCGCACCCATTCTAATTGGTACAGCGACCATTGAGGCTTCAGAAATTTTATCGGATAAATTACGTGAAGCGGGTATTCAGCACGAAGTATTGAACGCGAAGCAACACGAACGCGAAGCTGACATTATCGCGCAAGCAGGTGCCCCACGTGCGGTGACCATTGCCACGAACATGGCAGGCCGTGGTACAGATATTTTGCTAGGTGGTAACTGGAAAGCCCTGCTAGCCAAAATTGAAAACCCAACCCCTGAAGATGAAGCGCGTTTAAAGGCAGAGTGGGAACAAAATCACGACATGGTGTTAAGTTCAGGTGGCTTACACATTATTGGTTCAGAACGTCACGAATCGCGCCGTATTGACAACCAGTTGCGTGGTCGTGCAGGTCGTCAGGGTGACCCAGGCGTGTCACGTTTCTATTTGTCACTTGAAGATGACTTAATGCGTATTTTCGCAGGTGATCGTGTTGTAGCAATGATGCGTGCTATGGGCTTGCAGGAAGATGAAGCAATTGAACACAAAATGGTGTCACGCTCTATCGAAAATGCACAACGCAAAGTTGAGGCACGTAACTTCGATATTCGTAAAAACTTGTTGAAATACGATGACGTAAATAACGAACAACGTAAGATTATTTATTCACAGCGTGATGATATTCTGGCAGAAAGCACGTTGCAAGACTACATTGAAGAAATGCATCGTGAAGTGGTCACAGGCATGATCGCCAATTATATTCCACCAGAATCCATTCATGATCAGTGGGATATTGATGGTTTAGAGCGTGCCTTGCGTGATGATTTAGGCATTGATTTACCCATTAACCAATGGCTTGAAGATGATCGTCGTCTAGATGAAGAAGCTTTGGTTGAGCGTATTGCCGATGAAGTTGTGGCGCGTTACCGTGCACGTCGTGAGCAAATGGGTGATGAATCTGCCGTGATGTTAGAACGTCACTTTATGCTCAGTTCACTTGATCGTCACTGGAAAGATCATTTGGCGGCTATGGACTATTTGCGTCAAGGGATTCATTTACGTGGTTATGCACAAAAGAACCCTGAACAAGAGTACAAGAAAGAAGCCTTTAACTTGTTTGTGAATATGTTGGGTGTGATTAAAGCCGATGTCGTGACCGATCTTTCGCGTGTGCATGTACCGACACCTGAAGAATTGGCTGCAATGGAAGCACAACAGCAAGCGCAAGCAGAAGCGATGCAGCTTAATCTTTCACATGCCGATGTAGACGGTTTAACGGGCGAAACCTTTGAATCAGAACCACAGTATAGTGCAGCTGAACAAACTATTGTGCCGCCTGTAAGTCGTAACTCGCCATGCCCATGCGGTTCGGGATTAAAATATAAACAGTGTCACGGTAAAATCTAAACCTGACTTATTGCAACTTAAGCAGAACTTCGGTTCTGCTTTTTTGTTTTTTGCTGCAAAAATCTTTGTGGTAATAGTTTTGCAAGATGTGTATAGCATTTGCAGATTTTGGAATTAAATGCTATTTAGTTGCAAATGCAATATCCACGTGTGGAACAAAAAATGAAAAAAGTATTACAACCTTTAATGATTGTTGCCTTGAGCTTGCCTAGCTTCGCATTTGCAAATGCGACAACCACGACAACGCCTGCAAAGGTACAAGCTGCTGTGGGCGCGACTACAGCTCAGGTACAGGTGGATAATGGTCATGTGACTGTGGCAAGCCCACGCACAGGTATTCGTTATACCTTTGCTAATCCAGATCAGCGTCCAATCGTGCTGCATACCGCAGCGATTGCACCTGCGAATGCTGCAAATGTAAATCGTATTGTGGCTGCCAATCCTGCTTTATCTGCAGCAAGTCAAGAACGTGCAAAACAGGCTTTATTGGGTGAAACCGTAGTTGCGACCAAGCCATAATCCAAATTGAGCCCAATCAGTAACTTCAGGTGCTTACGTATTAAAGTGAAGATAAAAAACCAGTCCAAACGGGCTGGTTTTTTATATATGACCTTGTTCATGAACAGAAGTAGAATCATATAGGGTGAATGCTCGATTTTTTCTTCAATTTCTACTAAGCTGTGACACTCTCAAATTTGTACTGGAAATTTCAAAATGGCAGTTGGTGACGTCTCTATGCCACATATGCATGTGGTCAAAGGTGTAAAAATTGGTTCAGCAGAGGCTTATGTGCGTTATCAGAACCGACGTGACCTGGTTATTTTTGAATTTGCAGCAGGCTCAAATGTGGTGGGTGTATTTACTCAAAACGCATTCTGTGCCGCGCCTGTGCATGTATCTAAAGCACATTTGACTCAAGGCAATCCGCGTTATTTGGTCATTAACACAGGCAATGCCAATGCGGGTACAGGCAAATTGGGGTTGCAAAATGCAGAAACCACCTGTGCCAAATTGGCTGAATTGGCGGGTGTATCTTCCCAAGAAGTTTTGCCATTTTCTACAGGTGTGATTGGAGAACAATTACCCATTGAACGCTTGGTTACCGGCTTAGCGCCTGCGTTGGCATCTTTACGTGAGGATGCTTGGCATGATGCTGCGACAGGTATTATGACCACAGATACCACACCAAAAGGTGCTTCTGAGCAGTTTGAGTTAGATGGCATTAATTATAGCATGACAGGCATTTCTAAAGGTGCAGGTATGATTCGTCCGAATATGGCGACCATGCTTAGTTATGTTGCAACCGATGCACCTATTCAACGTGACATCTTGCAGCAATTGCTCAAACACAGCGTAGAACAATCGTTTAACCGTATTACTGTAGATGGCGATACCTCGACCAATGATTCATGTATCTTGGCGGCGACAGGTCAGGCGGGTGGCACTGAAATTTGCAGTGAAAATGACCCGCGTTATGCTGTGGTGTTGGATGTTTTGAATCGTGTTATGTTGCGTTTGGCGCAACTGATTATCCGTGATGGTGAAGGTGCAACAAAATTCATTACAGTACGTGTTGAAGGTGGTGCCAATATCCAAGAATGTTGTGATATTGCATACAGCATCGCCCATTCACCATTGGTAAAAACTGCCATTTTTGCCTCAGATCCAAACTGGGGACGTATTCTTGCTGCGATTGGTTATGCAGGCGTGCCAAATTTAGAGGTTGAAAAAATTCAGGTTTGGTTAGATGATGTGCAAATTTGTAAAGATGGCGGTGCTGCAGCCGATTATACCGAAGCGGCAGGCGCACGCGTCATGGCGCAAACTGAAATGACCATTCGTGTAAATTTAGGACGTGGTCAAGCGACAGATACAGTCTATACTTGTGACTTATCTTACGATTATGTCAAGATTAACGCGGATTACCGCTCGTAAAATTCAAATTGAGTGATAAAGCCTCCGTTGTGAGGCTTTTTTAGCATTCAATTGGCAAAGGGCTGGTGAATGAGTAAATTGCTCCCATATCATCAGTGACTTGAGTAAGCTTGTGTTCGGGCAAGCATGAAGATAGAGAAGACGTTGTTATGAATGATGCGATCAATTTAATTGCCAATGAAGCCAAATCAATTGTGCAGGCGCATTTAGATCGCTTGGGCGAAACCAAAGAACATCATTTGAGTGAGCAAGCCAAGCAGGAAAAATTTTCGCAAATTCAAGCAGAACTCGAAAATCGCAATGCTGTCTTGGTTGCCCATTACTATTGCGATCCTGAAGTTCAGGAACTGGCTGAATTAACAGGTGGCTGTGTTTCAGATTCACTGGAAATGGCACGTTATGGTCGTGATCATGCGGCAACCACGTTAGTCGTGGCTGGGGTAAAGTTTATGGGCGAAACTGCCAAAATTTTATCGCCAGAAAAAACTATTCTTATGCCAACTTTAGAAGCAACTTGTTCACTAGACTTAGGTTGCCCTGTCGATGAGTTTAGCCGCTTCTGTGATGCGCATCCTGATCATACAGTCGTGGTTTATGCCAACACATCAGCTGCTGTAAAAGCACGTGCGGATTGGGTCGTCACCTCAAGCTGTGCGGTTGAAATTATTGAACACCTCGATAGTTTAGGTGAAAAAATTATTTGGGCGCCAGATCAGCACTTAGGACGCTATATTCAAAAGAAAACTGGCGCAGATATGCTGCTTTGGGAGGGCTCGTGTATTGTGCATGAAGAATTCCGTTCACGCGGTATTGCCAATATGAAAGCCTTATATCCTGATGCAGCAGTTTTGGTACATCCAGAATCACCAGAATCTGTTGTTGATGTGGCTGATGCAGTAGGCAGTACCTCGCAACTTATTCAGGCGGCAAAAACTTTGCCACACGAGCGTTTAATTGTGGCAACTGACCGCGGTATTTTCTACAAGATGCAGCAAGCTGTACCAAATAAAATTCTAATTGAAGCCCCAACTGCAGGCGAGGGTGCAACCTGTCGTTCATGCGCACATTGCCCGTGGATGGCGATGAATGAATTAGATGGAATTTTGCATGTATTGCAAACGGGGGATCAAGAAGTATTCGTCGAACCTGCTTTGGCAGAACGTGCTAAATTACCATTAGATCGTATGTTGAATTTCAGTGCGAGCTTAAAACGCTAAAATTGATTGAAAAATATCAAAAATGTTTGATAAATATACGGTTGAAGCTTTTTTTTAATTTTTTTTAAATATAGGTGTTGACGTCTCCGGGCGTCGCGCCTAGAATGCACACCGTACCGCACGATGTGCGATATACAAAAAGCTGAGATGAATCGGAGCATAGCACAGCCTGGTAGTGCACCTGGTTTGGGACCAGGGGGTCGTAGGTTCGAATCCTACTGCTCCGACCAATTCTTCAAGGCAACGTATCGCATGATATTATGTATCATCGGTCATGCGCCTGTAGCTCAGTTGGATAGAGCATCCGCCTTCTAAGCGGATGGTCACAGGTTCGAATCCTGTCAGGCGCGCCATTATTGTTGGTGGCTTGGTATAAAAGAACCCAACTTGATGGTGGATGTAGCTCAGTTGGTAGAGCCCTGGATTGTGATTCCAGTTGTCGCGGGTTCGAATCCCGTCATTCACCCCAATTTCGGAGCATAGCACAGCCTGGTAGTGCACCTGGTTTGGGACCAGGGGGTCGTAGGTTCGAATCCTACTGCTCCGACCATTATTCTAAATAGAATAGCTGCTAAACAGATATGGTCAAATCAATAAAGATACCGCGTTAAGCGGTTTTTTTATGCCTGAAATTTATGAAAGCCTTATTAGTTTAAAAAGGCTTTGTTGCACAAAGATTTCATAATTATATGATTTTAAAAGTTTTGATTATTTTTGATCCAGAATTAAATTTATTTAAATCATATGCTTACACATTTATACAACAAAGCCACTTTAGACTGGGTTAAGCTTTCCATATTGACTTTAAAGGCATAATTTTGATTCTTCTTATAGATGCAAAATGCGCTTCCTGTTTCACAGTCTAGATTGTTCATGCTAATAGATAAGGCAGGAAATTGTACTTGAGTATTTAGAGTAAGTTGTTCTTGTACTGAAGAAAGCGTAAAAAAATTAAGATTTGGTAGTTGGTCTGAGCAATATTTCTGAGTGAAATAGAGTGATTGTCATAGTTGTGATGTGAACGCTTGGCTTTTTTAAATTGTTGTGCCATCACATGATTGTCTATGATGCAAAGCTTTGGCGTGTCATGTTCCCATTTTGCGTAAGATAAAATAGGGAATGTAGTGCTATAAAGATTCGATGTGGGTAAAGCACACAAAAGTAGGCGTTAGCATTGCTACAAATGACAGCAAGTTTATTATTTAAAATTTTGAGTCATTGGGCACAACACGAACGAACATAAAAATCGTGTAGCTAATATTTTAAAATAAGCCTACTGTTAATTTTGAGCAAGAATGATACAGATTTAAAATATTTTGCTGAATAAATAACCACTCGAACTGAAAAACGCATAAAACTTAAAAAGAGGGGTTGCTTGTTAAAATAATTGTCCTATAATGCACATCCATCGGCGGTGATGCAGATTAAAACTTCTGATAAAACAATGACTTAATTGAAAATAGTTGAGTTGGGTTTTAGAAAGAAAGTTTAAAATAATTTAAATTACCAGTTGACACTTTAGAAATAAAGCGTAATATAGCCGACCTAGCTTGATGCTGACGAAGCGTTGAGAAGATCATTAAGAGATTATGAAGAACAACTTGTGTGGATTTTTACTGATTGATTGATCGAAATTATTTTCATTGATTGATTGGTTTGAATTACTCGAAGTTTATTTGAGCGAAATTTAAGTCAGAAAATTGATGAGCCAAGTTTAAGAGTTTTACTTATAAAACTCGAAATGATTTTAACTGAAGAGTTTGATCATGG
>NZ_BPPH01000025.1:0-34550 GCF_021602765.1 Acinetobacter sp. KAM396 | reverse complement strand
AAAGAACTGAAATGCATTTTCTAGACCATCGATCCATGCATCGGTACGTTCATGATCATAAAATTTCACGAAAGTCGCTCTGGAATACCCTAATGTTGCGACAAAGGCTTTCAAAGTCGTGTTGTTGCGTCGAATTGTGGTGAAATCCACCTGCATTTGATTTAGTATAAAAATAAGGTTAGTAAATAAATCATTTAATTCAGATACTTTTTTAGTAAACATAAAATATATTTGATTTTATTTTGTTAATTTTGGGACTATGATATTCTATTATTTTAACGCTAAAAATAATTTACCTGTGCAGAAAAAAATGATGACACCATTGCTCATTGATGCATTAACAATATCTGAAGGTAGGTTTGAAAAACCATGCCCAGCTTTAGTTTTGAAAATGATGTTACTCAATGGGGAAATAAGCAGTGAGTTTTCAGAAAAAATTAAAAATCAAGCATTACTACTGCTCGCGATATATCGTAAGTTACTGCTTGCTGTCGATAGGGATTTATGTAAGGTAAAAATTCTAAAGAACAGTGTGAAAAGAAGACACTGGGGAAAAATGGATAAAGCACAGGACAAGATGGTGGTTGCAGACCAACTTCGGCTAAAGCGTTTAGATCCAGAAGAAATGATTTTATTTTTAAATACACAGCATTATCTAAATAAGCTGCCTATTTCCTTTGTAAAAAAACTGGTAGGTTGGGCACCACCAGTGGTGAGTGGTACTTTTTTAATCGAAAATGTTTTAGCTGGTTATATCGCCCAGAAGCTTTTGCCATTAGAAAGAATTAAAGTGAAAGAGCTGGGCAATTCTGTGCAACCCTATTTTCACATAGCTGACTTTTTTGTGCTTTTACCTCAACTAGAAGAACTTTATCAAAAATATCAAAAGCAAATTGTTCGTTTGGCGCCAACGGCAGAAGTTGCTTTAGCCTTAACAGACTTTGGGAAAGCATGGATTTATCGTCTTAGGAGTAGGCTATGAATATTTATTTTAAGCAACTGCTAGAATGGATAAACCAGAATACCCCTATAGAAGAACAAAAACTCCTCCGAGCATTATTTTTATTACGTGCACATTATAGCTTAGCCGGTATCGTTGTCATTTGTCAGCGAATTTTCACCTTGATTGGTGATAATGAATTACCAAAATTTCGTGATGAGCTTAAGACTTTAGAGATCATTAGTGCATTAGAGTATTCTGAGGAATATTCACATTTTTTTTCAAAAACAACGGATAAAAATAAACATAATCCCACGCCGTTGCGCCCCTTTACTGGAGACAGTGGAATTTGTGATTTGCTCTTGCTTAAATCAGGAGAAAATCATAATAATGAGAGTTTTGATGCTGTAATTATTTGGTTTTTAGATCAAATTTTTCATTTTCAAGACAAGGTACATGCTCTTGAGCTTTATAGTAGTTATTTAAAGGGTGATGGAAGCATAAAGCTGAAAGACCAAAAAGGATCTCGTGTGTACAATGCCTTTTTAGCGATTAGGCTATTAGGTGATGCTGGTAATAAACAGATTTTAGAAGATGTAAAAGCATCACTGCTTCAAAATTCCCCGAAACAACTGATTCAGTTAATGTCTGTTCATAATAATGATGAACAATTAAATAAAATTTATTATGCATTAAAGCTATTTTTATCACAAATCTGGCGAAATAATCGGCTAAAAAATAACAAAAAACGTCGAGAGTTTTTACACCGTATAGGGATAAAGCACAAAAAATTGATCCTGCAACGATATGGTTCATTAAGTATTGCTATTCAACCTTTAGAAGATGTAGATGAAATTCATCGTGGTCTAGTCTCAGATGTATTTGAGGATGATGAGATTGAAGAAGATGAAACACCATTGGAGCCCTTGTTTAGATTTTTTTTGGCAGAACAATCCGATTTACTTCGAGGGTTTTATGCATCTAAGTCGACTTCTCAACATATTGAAGCTGCAAATGTTGGTTTAGTTTGGACCAAATCGCGATTGTCCTTAAATTCAATTCAAGAAGTATTTAGACTCTGTCAACCATCTCATACAGATTCCAGCTTGATGTTACGCGCAAAATTAGCTTTGATATTAAGCTTGCTCACCGGACGTCCGGTGGGTGAATTTAAAGCGCCAAGTTTTAGTCAAAATACTGGTCATAATAATATTACTGGTCATAATAATATTACTATTAAGTATGATCATAGTTTATCTGCATATGTATTAAGTGTGTTTGCAGGGACACCGACACTCAAAAAAAAACCAGAAGATTCTAAATTTCATGTGCCATGGACCAATGAATTACATTTGGTTTTACCGATTGAACTCAATGATTTAGTGAGTCAAGTCAAAAATCTTGGGATTACAAGACGTCATATGGCAGTTGAACGTGACGTGAGTGAACTGATTAACCGTTTACCTAAAGAGCTAGAAATCAGCCTCAAAAGCATTCGCGATATTCTTCCACGGTTGTTATATGATCATAGCCAAGGTGATTTAGCTGTCGTTAAAGCAGTGACGAATGCATCAGGTCGAAATTATGATAACTTGATTCATTATGCCTCTTTTGAACAGAGGCAACTTGAGCAACTTTGGGCGGATTGTTTAAGAAAGCTAAATATTGATATTCCTGAATATAGACACTCTTCTAGTGGACGCGTGGGGAGTCCGATTGGGATAAAGATTATTGAAATAAAAAATGAAATTGCACGAATAAAAAATTATATATATCAAGCCAATGAACAGAAAGATTGGCAGATGTTCTTGAAATACTTAATGTCATATACGGAATTATGGATAAATCTTGCCACAGCTGGTCGAGGTATTAAACAACCCTTTCCAAAGTGGATCAGTCAGCAAGGCTGGGCCTTGATTCAAGATAAGCATCATCAAAATGAATCAACTGATCGTTATGTGCCATTGACTCCAGCATTGATCAAACAGATTCAAAGTTTACGTGGTTTGATGGGAATGTTGGGGGAGCAAATTGAGCTACGTGTTGATTTATCATCTTATGCTGTGCAACTGTATGATCCTCATCAGATTAAACATTTAGTTAGAAATTGGGCACGGAAGTTGGTTCGCTCTGATCGTAATCAGTTACCTGGGAGGTTCAAGGACGCTGGACTTGGGCACTGGATACGGGGTCGTCATCCATGGGATATATTATCCGTATTTCCTGTATCAGCCTTTAAACAACAGTGGTTTGATGTACAAGAAAACTTGCAAAAACAATTAGGTTTCGAGTGCATTGAAGATTTTGATTTTTTAAAAATCAAGAATGTTCCTACATTTGTTTTAACCCAAGAGACTAAAACAGCTCAAGTAGATACGAAGCTGAGAATACAATATTCAGAAAATGATGTAAAAGAATGGCTGAAAAACTCAGAGTATGAGTCCTATTGTCCGTTGATTTTTGAGGAAAATCCTGAGCCACAAGTAGCTTTAGAGCTTGGACATCTATTAGCCTCAAATTTAGCTAAAAATAAAAATATTGATTTGCCTCAAGCGATTAAAGCATATTGTGCTTATATTCGCGATGAAGCGAAAATTCCTTTATTCGTTCAGCTACCTCAAAAGGCTCATCGTACATGGCTGACATCTGAAAATAGTTTTAGTACATGGTGTTATATAGAACAAAACTTACTTGATGTTATTCAGAATGATTTAGAAAATTTACCATCACATCAAAATTGTGATGTTGAAATAGGACGTTTGCTGGTTGTACTCTCGATGTATTCACAATTGTGCAGAGTAAGCCATTTACAAGCAATGTTAGAGTTTATTGCTTCTGATCAGCCTATAGTCGCTATGGGATATAGTCGGCTTATTGAGCTGGCAGTGAATAATGATAGATCTGTGACGAAGATACGCCGTACCGTACTGTTAAGTCCTTATGTCTCTACTTTAATTTTAGTAGATCGACAGTATTTACAGCCCCGATTAAAGGAGATTTTAGCACAGTCAAAAAGTCAACAAAGAACGGCTTGGCAAAAGTGTTTTACTACATATCTAAAACAAATTGGGCTTAAGTCCACTCTATCGTTAGCTCAATGGTTGAAAGCTTTACAGCAAAATGTGATGTTAAATAGTACTCCGTTGATTGCAGGTTACATATCAGGCCAAGTCTTGACTGAAGATCTTTCAATAAATGAATTATTACGCTTATCCGAATATGAAAAATTAACCACAGGTTTAGATAGCACTGAGCCAGAAAGTGAAATAGAAATAGGCGATGAGCAACTACATTTGTCTGATATTTTAGCGATGATTCAGCAACTAAAAGGTGAGTCTAGATCAAGCATTTGGCTTAAACAGCTTGCCAATAATAAAACGAATCACTATTCAGTCAATTTATTAACGTGCTTTGTGCAATGGTTGATTTTACGCTGTGATGCAGAAGAGTTAAGTCTACAGAATCGAAATATGATTCATCTACATTTGGCCATCGTCAGTGCAGGTGTATTGGGGTTTTCAGAAGATTTAACAAAAGATAGCCAGATTGATGAAGATGTGTTTCAAAAATGGATGGAGTTGACGCAAGAGCATTTTCCACATCGCAAGCATCTCGCTGCGTGGAATCGCTTTAGGGATTTTTTAATTCAGTTAAATGATGATCGTATAAGGTTACAAAAGCGTACAGCGCATCAAGCAAGTGCTAAAGTTTTTTCAAAAAATGAAGTGCGGCAGATCGTTCAAATATTACAATCTGTAGAATCTGGGGTGAATGATACTGTTTTACGCCTAGAGATTCAGCGTCATTTTCGTTTATCTGCGGCGATGGGTGTACGCCGTTCAGAGGCGCTTCATTTACGGCCCTTAGATATTGATGAGGATATGCTCAGAATTCGTCCTTATGGTGAGCATCAGTTAAAAACACTTGGATCAGAACGTGTTGTTCCGATGAATTTATTAAGCCAGACGATTAAAAAGGGATTAGATGATATTTATAAGAATAAAAAAGATTCAATATTAATTTCCGATGAGAACAGTGAGCATAGGACTTTTTTTGATCAAATATCTCAAATATTAAAGAAAGTCACTGGAGATGTTGATCTCAGCTTACATCATTTAAGACACACGTTTGCAAGTGCATATACTTTAAAGTGTTTGCAAACAGTGGTGGATTTTAAAGCCCTGACGATAGAACTGCCATGGTTACAAACTTGGATGCCATCGAATGAGCAATTTAATACGCTAGTAGGCAATGAAGGACAGGTTGGGCAAGGGATTAAGGCGATTAGTCGAGTGCTTGGACATTTACATGAATCGACAACATTAAAGCATTATATTCATATCTTATTTCTAGCTACTTATGCCTATAGCATGCAACAACAGCAACCCAATTTACATACTGCATTTTCTTACCGAGTCATGAGTCGGAGTAATTTATTCAGGCATTTCAAAGCGATTAACCAACAGAATGGTAATCTAAAATATGAGTTGAGAGATACCATCGAAAAATATGTGCTCAAAAAAATAGAAAGTCAGAGGTGGGTAATCTATGCTCAAAAAAGAGGGAATTCGACGGGTAAAGTAATTAAACACGAACTGTTTCAAAAGATTGAAGATATTGAGCGGTATCTTATTTCTGGACAGGGGCAGCCACAATTAGATATTGAGTCCTGGAAGAGAGCTTTAATTACGATGTCAAACATTCCTTCAGGTAAACGTGGTTCAAATATAGGAAGACATCCATTCTTGACACAAGGAAAATTAGCACGTTTGCCTGAATTACTAAGGGCTGTAGATTTTAATTCCGCACAAGAGATTTTAGAGCGATTTGATTATTTAGAACAAAACCAATCAGAAACTTACAATTGGTTAATAAAAAAATGGTTGTATGAAAGTAATGTAACAAAAGTATTGATGCATTTTACGGCAGAGGATGAACCTATGCTTTCAATCCTTACAGAACATCAGTTTTTTCCGATAGTGATGAAACATAATAAATATGATTATTTTAGAATTATGTCTCAACAAGCGTCATTAAGCGCCGTGCGATGGGTACTAGCATGGTTGAGTGTACGATATTTGGCGATTGGAGATCATATCAGAATATAAGTATATATGACTTACGCACGCTTTATTACATAAAGTTTTGAAAGACAGCGCTACCTTAATTGTACTAGCTCAAACCTGATCTGACAGTTACCCATTTTTTTTTGTGCCTGTCAGGGGTTTTGTTGCATAAATATCTAAGAGTATGATTTTGTTTAATTTGTGCAACAAATCCGAGTTTCGTAGCTAATTACTTTATACATCAACTAAATATTGTAGAAATTATAAGATACTCATCTGGTATGCCTCTAAAATTATAAGTAATTATTTTTGAATCAATTGATCAAATATTAATCATAAAATTTGACCAATTGAATTTATGTACATAAGATAAAGATGTTACAGCAAAATCTGTGACCAGGCGTGGAAACCTGTTACTCAACGAACTAAAGAGTCGCTTTTAGTGGCTCTTTTGTGTCTACATGGCGCTTTTATGGTAAGCCAAGTAGGGCAGTCTTTGACTGGCCGTTTCGTTGAGCGGTATTTCCACACCCTATTTGGTTTGCCTCCATCTCGTGGAAAGGATGTTGGCAAACAACAATTAATCAACGAGGCTTCAAATGAAAAATTATCCCATCCCTATTTTTATTATCTCTAGCAAAAAAGTACTTTTGAATTAATCACCTGTTTTAATTCTAACAACCTACTTAAATTTTAAATTAATGCCTTCATAATTTCGTAATTACACGAGATATAGAGAAGTATTGCCTAGAGAAAATAAAATGGCCCGTACTAAGCTTTTAACCAATATTATTCAAAGAAAAATGATGGTGCCTGACGAAATGTCGCACTCAAATCTGCACCATAACTTTGAAATATCACTTTATGACTTCGCCAACCATGAGATCCTAGAAAAACTATATAAAGCAGACAATCAACGCTCCACAGAGTGCTGGAGCCCTGCTGAAATTCAGGAGTTTATTCTAAACTGTTTGAATGATCGTAATGTCAATTTATGCGTTCGCTATTGGAAAGATGCTGCTGGTAATATTTATATCATCGATGGTGGGCACAGGATTTCAATTATCTATGCTTGGATCAAAAGATACTTTATTGATGAGCAAGTAATAGGAGCCCCAAAATTCACGGCACCACAAAAACGAGATATTCGTCAGATTCGTAATCGATTAGGTGGATTAGCTGATTTTCAAGAGTTATGTAGCGATTCTGAGTTTCAGCAAAAATTAAAATCAACCAAAATTAATTTTATTGAAGTCATTGGGACACCTGAGGAAGCTCGAAAAGCCTTTTGTTCAATCAATTCGGATACGAAGCGATTAGATCCAGATGAAGAATATCATTTACAAAATAGGGGAAGTGATGCTTTTTATGTGATCTATGCGTGTTGTTATATAAACGATAATAAATCCAACTTGGCTGAACTGAATTACGAGCGGATAAATGAAGTGATCACTTTGGGTGAGCAAATTCATGATCATCTTTTTAAGATAATACTTTTAGAGCCAGATTTAACACACGGTAAAAAAATCGGCTTGGTCAATGAACTCCTGAATATCATGTTTGGTGATACTAGTCACAATACTGTGAATATAGACCAAGGTCAGCGTGTAGAAAATTTAATGCTAAAACTTAGAGTTGTGCTGTGTCGTATCGCTACACCACCAATTAGTATTCGGATTCCAAGTTTGGGCTTACACCCAAAACTATATTTTTATAAAGATAATCGTTTTCAAGTGACATCCTTTTTAGCCTGGTTCTCTATCGTCTGTGAAATTGAAAAAGACTGTTTTGAAATACAGAATAAAAAGATAGATTTTATTGGATTTACTCGAGCACGCCGTGGTGTTGAAAGTTTAATTGAAAAAATTCCTGTGGCCATCAAAGAAACTGTCGGTAAGTTTGGTAGCGGCATCAGATCACATGAGCGATTGAAGAACGTGTATCAAGCATTCATCTGTATTGGACTCAATATGGATTTAGATTTTGAAGATGAAGTTTGTTTGAACACCGTCATTCTTTCGATGAGTCAATCATTTGATTATATTAATTTTAATGATTTTTACCTTGACCGTTTTGGTGGAGATTATGATGAGAGCATTGTGGATGATGTTGTGAGCTTTGTGAAATCAGTAAGACTAACAAAGAAGAAAAAACCTCTAAATTTTTCAATCGCGACCAAAAGAAATCTTTATCAACGTGAGGAAAGGAAAACTTGGAGCTATTGTGAAGTATGTGATAGCGCTCTATACCTTGAATCAACTGAAGTAGATCATCGAGAATCCAAAGCAGAAGGTGGTTACGGTATTCTAGAAAATGGAGCAATTATTCACCCGATATGTAATCGTTTTAAGTCAGATCGTGCTTTGGAAGAAGTAAGAGCAGATTTATTTGACTAAAAAGATAAGGGAGCAAATGCTCCCTTATCTTTTTGTTTTTTAGTAGACTGGGGTCAGTGTTTAGCCTAAGCAACCAATATGAAAACAATAGACTATTACAACCAATACGCAGATCAATTTTTACAAGCCACGTTGTATGTGGATATGGAAAGTCTATACCAACCATTTTTAGCTGAGGTGCCAGATTCAGCACGGATCCTGGATTTAGGCTGTGGCTCAGGGCGTGACACTTTGGCTTTTAAAAATAAAGGCTATTAAGTTGATGCTATCGACTATTCTGAAGTATTGGTCGAACGAGCGACCCAACTGACTGGTATCGCTGTACAGCAGCAAAGTTTTTATGAGCTTGATATACACGATGTTTATGATGGGGTATGGGCATGTGCCTCTTTACTACATTGTGCTCGTAATAGACATCCCTGATGTTTTAAAACGTATTCATGCTGCATTACGCCGTGGCGGTGTGTGCTATATATCTTTTAATGATCCTAGACAAAATAATGGACAGCACGTCCCTCTAAAGATAACGTAACTTTAATCTTTGGAGATTCAAGAAATGGCTAAACGTTTTAGTCCCAAATTTAAACAGCAAGCGATTGATTATGCACTTTCAAACTCACACGAGTCTGTAGCTGCAATCGCCCAGAAATTAGGTGTGGGTTATTCAACATTAGATAAATGGATTCGTGAAACCAATCCGGCAGGTTCAAGCAAACGTCAACTTTCACCAGAACAACAGCGGATCGTGGAATTAGAGAAAGAAGTCAAACAGCTCAAGGAAGCCAATGACATCTTAAAAAAAGCGCATGTGTACTTTCTAACAGATCATGCCAAGAAAAGTACACGGTAATTCAAGATCTAGATATGAATGAAGTCACCGTATCTTCTGCCTGTAAATACCTAGGTGTCAGCACTTCAGGCTATTATGCCTGGCGAAAACGTCAAGCCAATACGGCACAGAAATATAATGACTTAAAAGCCGTATATTGGCAGCATCATGCACGATTGGGTGCACCTTCATTAGTACATGACATGCATGATTTAGGTTACAACATGAGCGAACGTACTATTGGAAGGATGCTAAAAAAGCTTGGTTTACGTAGCAGGATTGCACGTAAATACAAGCATACGACTGATTCAACCCATCGTTTGCCTACAGCACCCAACTTGTTGGATCGCCAATTTACAGTTACTCAGCCTAATAAAGTTTGGACAACGGATATTACCTATATCCGAACTAAAGAAGGCTGGCTGTATTTATGTGTGATGCTAGATCTATTCAGCCGTCGTATTGTGGGTTGGCAAACCAGCCATCGAATAGACCGCCAATTGGTGTGTGATGCGTTTCATTATGCAATGGCTCGTCAGGGTTATCCAACGGGTGTCATGGTGCATTCGGATCAAGGTAGTCAGTACTGTAGTCGTGATTTTAGGGCGCTATTATTGACGAATAACTGCGTTCAAAGTATGACGCAGTCTTGCGCAGTACACTGCTCATGTTGGGATAATGCAGTGACCGAAAGCTTCTTTCATACATTGAAAGGTCATGTGGTCCATGGCAGTGTGTTTGCCACTCGAAAAGAAGCGAATACTGTCTTGTTTGACTATATTGAGATTTATTACAATCGGGTCAGAAGGCATTTCGCAAACGGCTGGTTAAGCCCAGAAGCCTTTGAACAGAAATATTTTAAGAATTTAGAGGGATTTGTTGTCCACGATACTGTCTAGGATCACTTATAGTGACTTAATTTACTGTTTTCTATCATGATTCTAGACTAAAATATCTATTCTGCTAGTCTAGAGCCTTTATATAGCAGTTAACTCGTAGCATCAATGAAATAACATGACATGGAAAATAATCAAAAAAGATAGAATCTAGATTTTTATTACATTTACTATCCGTATACTTCAACAGCAGCTTTGAATGTTTCACTTAACCTTTAAACTTTTATTAAAATTAAATATATTCACACATGTATTCTAAAATTTGATAGAATTTATTAAAACTTTAGATTCTAAGTGTAAATAATGAGAAGCGCTAATATTCGACGTGATGGTTACTTAAAATTTCTGAATACATGGCAAGACCGTGATGTCATTAAAGTACTTTCAGGTGTGCGTCGCTCTGGAAAATCCACCTTATTGGCGATGTTTCAACAAGACCTAAAAGCACAGGGTGTACAAGCCGAAAACATCATTGCCATCAACTTCGAATTTATGGAATTTGAAGAACTCACCGATTACCGTAAACTACATGATTATGTACTGTCTAAAGTTGATAAAAGTAAAAAAAACTACGTTTTTTTAGATGAAATACAACATGTTACAAATTTTGAGAAAGTAGTCGACTCTTTATATGTTCGAGATTATATCGATTTATATATTACAGGCTCAAATGCATTCTTTCTGAGTGGAGAACTTGCGACTTTACTCACAGGACGCTATATAGAGCAACATGTTTTACCCCTTTCATTCCAAGAGTTTAAACAGTGGCATATTGAAAATAATCCGATCATCCAACAATTATCCAATCGTGATTTGTATGCCATGTACACGCACAGTAGTTTCCCCTATACGCTTGCCATGACTAGTCAGCAGGAAACCTATGATTACTTGCAAGCGGTCTATGCCAGTGTAATGTTTAAAGATGTTATTCCTCGTTTGAATACTGCTGATATTAACTCTCTCGAGCGTGTCGCAAGATATTTGGCAAGCGTGACAGGCTCACCCATTTCCATCAATAAAATTAAAAATACCTTTGTTTCAAGCGGGGTTAAAATCTCATTTGAAACAGTAAAACGCTATATTCAGGGCTTACAGGACAGTTTGCTATTTTATAGTGCCGCACAATTTAAAGTACGTGGGCGTGAGTTATTACAATCCTCTGAAAAATACTATTTAGTTGATGTCGGATTGCGCCGGATTATGTTGCCTGATGCTAATGCTGATCAAGGTCATATCTTAGAAAATGTGATTTATCTTGAGCTTGTCAGACGAGGTTATACGGTCTATGTAGGGCGGGTTGATGAATATGAAATTGATTTTGTTGCTGTCGATACTTTACAGAATTTAACTTATTATCAGGTGGCATTAGAAACTCTCAATGAGGAGACACTCAGCCGAGAGTTACGTCCATTACAGAAAATTTCTGATTCATATCCCAAGTATTTACTTACCTTAGACACCATAGGGACTGAAGCCAATTATAATGGTATTGTAAAAATGAACGCTCTTGATTGGTTGCTGTCTGAAAATAAATAAAGTGGAGTGTAGGCATCGACAATCCAATTTCTCGATCAAAGCCCAAGGCCTTTTCAGCATCATTCAAGAATGTATTCAAGCATAATTTCTGCTCCAATTGTGATGGATCGATTTACCTCGATTCGATTGAGTCAGACCATCATGATTGAGCCAGAGTCGCTTACTGAAAGTAGCGAGAATTGCGCTGGAGTTTCTGAAGGATATTAATTCCTTAGTTTGCCCATTCATCCATGTGGGCATTTTTTTTGATCAAAATACAATGTTGTTCTTGCTAAAAAATGACGGCACCTACAATAAAACACAATATTCCAAAAATAATCCAAGGCCAGATCTTTGTCTTCGGTTGTTCTAAATTCTGAGGATTATATTCCGTGTGTTCTAGCGATGTCGGTTGTGGAACACGGGTCTTTTTAGAGTAAGGCTGGTGTTTAGAGTAAGATAGTCCCGTACCTGGAATGCCGACACTGGTTCGCGTACCTTTTTTCCCAATATTTAGAGAAGCACCAGGTTTGCCAATGCTGGCACTGCTGATGCCTTTATGGGTCAGATTAATTTTAAAACCCGGGAATAATTTAATACTTTTACGAAATCTAAAACCCATATTGCTCTCATTCTAAAACTTAGCTCAATTCACGCGCTATACCAGGATCCATGATCTGCTAGAGATCGTACTTTGACGGCTATCATCAGGATACTAGTATATTTTTTATCTGGTGATTGCAATACTACCTTAAAATACCGTCAAAAATCTTTACTGTATATTTGCTGTAGGGTAATCTTAAAACTACTATTTATTGACTGATTGGTATATGACGACAGATAAGCATGAAGTCCTTCTCAGAATGAGAGCCATTGAACTCCTTGCATACTGGGAAGGTCGTTTGGTTACCAATCGTTTAATGAGCTGGTTTGGGCTCAGTCGACAGCAGGCTTCTGCGGATATCAAGCGTTACAATACGCTGTATAACCCAGATGCCTTGATTCATGACCCCTCCGTCAAGGGTTATGTGCCTAAGGCCAGCTTCCAGCCTGTACTGACTACAGCGCACATCAATGAATATCTTAATATGCTGTCAGGTTTGGTTAGTGAATCGCATACCCTGATTGCGACACCAGAACCGAATCTTGCAGCAGTTCAATTACCTGATCGCAGTGTACGTCCTGAAGTGATTCGGGAAGTTTTGCGTGCCTGCCGAAACCAAAACACTTTAAAAATGATTTATGCCTCCATGCAGAATCCGCAGTGGCATGAACGCATCATTTCCCCACACACCCTGGTGTATACCGGTTTTCGCTGGCATGTCCGTGCCTATTGCCATCAGAGCAAGCAGTTTAAGGACTTTTTACTCTCCAGAATTGATCGCACACCTGTTGTGGTGGCGATTGAGTCAGTAGACCCTGCTCAGGATCAGCAATGGCATGAAGAAATTGTACTGACGCTGATCCCTAATCCAAAATTGAATGAAGCTCAAAAAGCGCTAGTTGAAAAAGACTTCGGCATGCCTGATGGCAGATTACAGATTCCGGTGAAAAAAGCCCTGGCTCACTATACTTTGCAGCGATATCAGGCCGCGATCACGCTGGCTGAGGCGGATGATGCCTTGAAATATCCCTTGGTACTACAACGCTCAGATATCGAAAAGCTGTCGTCTTATCTGTTTGATCAGGCCTCATAGGAGATTGGCCATGTTAGAGCAATTTCATTATGACAGTGACCTAATTGGTGGCTCACTGATGGTACGTGAAAGCCGGCTGATCGCGGGTCTGTTATTACGAGAGGCGACTCCAGAACAATGGCATCAGGCGATTCAGGTGGACAATATTCTGCAAAAAAGAACTGCGGCTTCGGCGCAACGCAATGCCACCGCTATTCGTAAGCGTCTGGAGCGCTTGGAGCCTGATTTCTGGAAAGCACTACGTGATGGGGATGATGAGCTGGCGACCCAGGTGGCTTTTTGTGGCGCATTGGAACGCAACCTGTTGCTGCTTGAGTTTATGGAAACGGTGATGAGAGAGGCCTATATCTCTCAGGCTCAATACCTGGACAGTTATATCTGGTCAGATTTTCTGGAGGAGCGTTCACAACGAGATCCGGATATCTGTGATTGGAAAGAGTCCAGCAAGAAAAAAATGGGGCAGGTGGTGTTTCGCATGCTGGCAGAAGCCGGTTACTTAAAAAGTACCCGTAAGCTGGAGTTGCAGCGCGTGATCGTCAGAGCAGAGCTGCGTAGCCTGTTGGAAGAACATTATAAACAACGCATTAAAAGATCTATGGAAGTGTCGGTATGGACGCGTTAGTTGTAGAGGGGCAGCAATGAGTCAAACAATACATGAGCGTCTGAACCAGATTCCAGAGCGAATTCTTTCCACCGAGTTTCTCACCGGGCAAGGACTGGGCAATGAAATTGGCTTCTGGATTTTTGATTATGCACCTGAAGATGAGTTGAAAGTGCGCGAATATCTGCATTTTCTAGACGGGATGCTGGAGAAAAAACACAGTCAGCTGAAGGTGGTGAATATCAACCTGCTGCAAGCCGTGGTGGATTATCTGGCTGAGCGTAACTTCATCGATAAAGCCATTCAAATGCAAAAAGCCAAAGGCGATGATGCGCTGCTCAAAGCGCTGAAAGGCCCACTGCATATGGATAAGTTCGCGCCCTATCTGGTGAGTAAATATGCCACCAATGCGCAAGATATTGTGTTGATGACTGGGGTTGGGTCGGTTTGGCCACTGTTACGTGCCCATCACTTATTGAACAGTTTGCATTCGTTACTGGGGCATAAGCCAGTGGTGCTGTTTTACCCAGGTTATTACGACGGTCAAGCGATGAGTTTATTTGGAAAAATTCCAAGCAATAATTACTACAGAGCATTCAGATTAGTGCCTTAAACACGGCAAATAGAAATAAGAATTCGGGGGAATGGATTGAGATGAACATTAAAGAGCTTTTTTACAAGCCATTAGATCGTGCGATTAACGGGGTCGTAAAAGCAGACCAGAATGACAATACCACGGTTTATCAGGAACTCGATGAGTATGTGGTCACCAATGAACTGGAAAAGCATTTTCGGGACTTTTTCCAGTCTTATGGCACAGACCTGAGCGATCCTTCGATTGCCAACCGTGTCGGCGTATGGATTTCGGGCTTCTTTGGTTCAGGTAAATCACACTTCCTGAAAACCTTGTCGTATATTCTGGCCAATAAAGTGGCACGTGATGCGGAAGGTAACGAGCGTAGCGCCGCAGAATTCTTTGATGAAAGCAAAATTCGTGATGCGTTTATCCGTGCGGATATTGGCAAGGCGGTCAGACATCATGCCGATGTCATCCTGTTTAACATCGACAGTAAAGCCAGCTCCAATGATGATGGCAATCCGATCCTGAATGTGTTTTTACGTGTGTTTAACGAGTATCAGGGGTTTAGCGCGGATCATCCACATATTGCCCATATGGAACGTCACCTGAGCCAGAAAGGTGTCTACGAACGCTTTAAACAGGCGTTTGAGGAATCCAGTGGCATGTCCTGGCTAGAGGAGCGTGACGGTTATCAGTTCTATCAGGATGATGTCGAAACTGCGATTTCTCAGGCACTGAATCTATCAGCAGAAGCAGCGCATAAATGGTTTGAGGATTCTGAGCAGACCTTTAGTGTTTCGGTCGATAACTTCTGTCAGTGGGTGAAAGAATACCTGGACAGCAAAGGACCCCAGCAACGCATGTTGTTTCTGGTGGATGAAGTGGGGCAGTTTATTGGCAGCGATACCCGCTTGATGCTGACACTGCAAACCATTACTGAAAACCTGGGTACGATCTGTAAAGGCCGCGCTTGGATTATCGTCACCTCGCAGGCAGACATCGATGCTGTTTTAGGTGAGATGTCTTCTTCCAAAGCCAATGATTTCTCCAAGATTGCTGGACGTTTTAAAACCCGGTTATCACTGTCCAGTTCCAATACCGATGAAGTCATCCAGAAACGTTTATTACGTAAAACCCCAGAAGCTGAAGCATTGCTCAGATCGGTGTTTGAGCAAAAGGGCGATATCTTAAAAAACCAGATCACCTTTGACCGTTCAGGCCCAACACTCAAGAACTATGAGGGTCCAGACAGCTTTATCAATAACTATCCTTTTGCGCCGTACCATTTCCAGCTGGTGCAGAAAGTTTTTGAAGAAATCCGTAAGGTCGGTGCGACCGGTGCACACCTGGCCTATGGTGAACGGTCCATGTTGGATGCGTTCCAGATGGCCGCGAATGCGATTGCTACAGATGAAGTCGGTGCCCTGGTTCCTTTCCACCGCTTCTATACTTCAGTGGAAGGATTTCTGGATACAGCAGTGAAGCGTACCATCGACCAGGCAGGGCAGAATAAGACCCTGGATGGTTTTGATGTGCAGATGCTGCGTACCCTGTTCATGATCCGCTATGTCGATATCATCAAAGGTACCTTGGATAACCTGGTGACTTTGTCGATTGAGAAAATTGATGAAGATAAGCTGGCATTGCGCAAGCGGATTGAAGAGAGCCTGCAGCGTCTGGAAAAAGAGAGCCTGATTACTAGGAATGGTGATGAGTTCCTGTTCCTGACCAATGAAGAACGCGATATCACCCGTAAAATTAAAGCCACAGACTTAGCGGCTTCAGAAGAAAATAAAGAATTAGCCAATCTAATCTTTAAAGATTTACTGCGCGATCAGAACAAATACCGCCATCAAGCCAACAAGATGGACTATCAGATTGGACGTTTTCTGGATGGTCATAGCCTGGATGGCAAGTATGAGAGCGATTTGAAAGTTGAAATCATTTCTCCACTGGATACGGAATACAACCTCTACACTGAAGCTTACTGTATTGGTAAAAGTACTCAGGCTGAAGGACAAGTGCTGTTTAAACTGGCAGACGATAAACAGTTCTTTAATGAACTGCGCACCTGGCTGAAAACCAATAAATTCATCCGCTTAAATGATGATGGCACTCAGTCCGATATCACCCGTATTCTGGCAGACCGTGGTCGTGAGAATCAGGAGCGTAAAAAACGTCTGCGTGTCCGGATCGAAGAAATGTTGCTGGACGCGGAAAGTTATGCCTTGGGTCAACATTTACAACTTTCATCTTCAAGTCCAACCACCAAGCTGGATGAGGCTTGTCGTTATCTGCTGGAAAACACTTATACCAAACTGAGCTATCTGCAGGTCTATCAGCAGGATGCCTGGCGTGAGCTGAATGCCGTCTTGACTGTAGATGATATGGCGCAGCTCGGATTGTCTCTGGATGGCGGTCAAAGCAATCCGAAAGCCCTACAGGAAGTGGAGCAGTACATTGCACTACGCGCCACTGGTACAGAGCGTATTCTAGTCTCAGATGTGATAGATCGTTTTGCCAAACGTCCTTATGGCTGGCCAGATGCCGAGATTTTACTGCTGGTAGGGCAGTTGGCGGCAATGGGGCGGATTTCACTGCAGTTAAATGGCGGCAGCTTACAGTTAAAAGATGCCTTTGAGCCTTTACAAAACAGCCGCCGTCGCCGTGATGTGTCGATCATTAAAAAGCGCCAGACTGATGATCAGGTGTTGAAACAGGCACGCCAACTCACCCAAGACCTATTCTCGGCCATGGGACCAGCGACTGAGAAAGAGCTATTTGAATTTTATTTGCAGCATTTTAAGACTTGGTTAGCCAACTTTAAGTCGTACAAAAGCAAAACTGATGTCGGGCAGTTCCCGGGTAGGAAAGTCATTGAACGGTCAATTCTGACTTTGGAACGTCTGCTGGCGAATAGCGACAGCTTCGATTTCTTTAAAGCGGTGGTTGAGAACAAGAATGACTATTTGGATCTGGAAGAAGACTATCGTGACATTCATGAATTCTTCAGCAACCAGATGCCAAGCTGGCAACAACTGCAACAGGCTCTACGTCATTTTGAGAAAAACAAACAGGCGCTGGGCAGTGATGAGGTGGCAAAAAAAGCCCTGTCTGAATTACATCGTATTGCCACCCTTGAATCGCCCTATGGCCTGTTAAATAAAGTGGCTGATTTGGTTCGCACAGTGGAAAGCGTCAATGAGCAATTGCTGACTGAGAAGCGCAATCAAGCGATAGAACACATTGATGACAAGATCAAGCAGTTAGAAGCCGAGATTAAAAACAGTGGCATCGCTAGCGCTGAGCTGAGTAACAAGCTATTACGCCCACTACAACTGCTAAAAACGGATATTGAAGTGGAAACTAGCCTGTCCACCATCTATATGCTGCAAACCCAAACCGCCGTCGAGCGTTTTGATGAAGCCTTGTATGAGTTGGAAAGCGAAGTTCAGGCGGAAATCCAGCGTCAGGCCAAAGCGGCACAACTGGCTCAGAGCAAAGCCGAGAGTGTAACCAACACTGCAACCACCTCCAGCCCAGTTACATCAACACCTGCTGTGAGTCCGGTACAGCCTGCGACAGCCGTAGTGCCACCGAAACCTGTTGTCGAAGTCGATGTCGCCAGCATTTACAGCAAAAGCTCAAGTAGTGTCTATCTGGAAACAGAAGAATCAGTGGATCAGTTTGTAGACGCACTCAAAGCTGAACTGAAAAAAATCGTGAGTGATAAAAAGCGTGTGCGTATCCGCTAACTCGGGTTAGGGATATCGGCATCAGTCATTAATTAAAGGTTTAAAGATGAATACCAGTCATATTAAAAAATACGCACCGCAAGCACGAAATGATTTTATCGCAGCGATGCGCAAGCAGGCCGCCAAATACGGCATCACCGCAGACAGCATTTTACCGGCAGAACAGAAAGGCGACTTGCTGCTGATTGGCGATCAGGTTTTTCCGCTATCAGTCATGAAACCACGTGAGAAGCTGATCAAACGCATTCAAACCAGCAGTTTTGAGCAGACGATTGATTATATCGCTTATAGCTGGTTTAACCGTCTCTGTGCCATTCGCTACATGGAATGCAAAGGCTTACTGGATCATGGTCGCCGTGTACTCAGTAGTGCCGATGGTAGTGCAGGCTTGCCACAGATTCTGGAAGAATGTCTGGATATTGACCTACCAGGTTTAGATGCCAGCCGTGTGGCTGAACTGAAGCTGGATGGCAATAAAGACGAAGAGCTGTATCGGGAACTGTTACTGGCTCAGTGTCATGCGTTGAATCAAGTCATGCCACTCTTGTTTGAACAGGTTTCTGATGAGTCAGAACTGTTACTACCTGACAATTTAACCAAAACCGACTCCTTGATTCGTGATCTGGTCAGCAGCATTCCAGAAGAAGACTGGTCGGATGTGCAAATTATTGGCTGGCTGTATCAGTTCTATATTTCTGAAAAGAAAGATCAGGTGATTGGTAAAGTCGTCAAGAGTGAAGATATTCCTGCAGCGACGCAACTCTTCACCCCAAACTGGATTGTAAAATATTTGGTGCAAAATAGTGTCGGCCGCTTATGGCTGATGGCACAGCCTGATAGTACGCTGGCCAGTGAGTGGGAATATTATATTCAACCAGCCGAACAGACGGATGAGGTCAATGCACAATTAAAACAACTGATTGATGTGCGGATCAGTGAAGATGGCGATACTTTAAACCCTGAAAGCATTACAGTACTCGATCCTGCCTGTGGTTCGGGGCATATTCTGGTGGAAGCCTATGATTGCCTGAAAGCGATTTATTTAGAACGTGGTTACCGCAGCCGTGATATTCCACGTTTGATTCTGGAAAATAACCTGTACGGCATTGATATCGATACCCGTGCAGCACAGCTCGCTAGCTTTGCACTGCTGATGAAAGCACGTGAGGATGACCGCCGTTTATTTAGCAATCCACCGAAGCTGAATATTATTGCGTTACAGGATAGTCAGCCAGAACGTTTAGATGCATTCAGTCAGGACTTGGTAAGTACCGGTATTGCACAGACAGATTTAAAGGAACTGCTGGATTTATTTGAACATGCCTCAACGTTTGGTTCTTTGATTCAAATCCCTCAAGCATTTTCTAGAAAGCTGCCTGATTTAGAAACAAAGCTGAATACAGCATCAGAGTCTGGGGATATTTTTGTGCAGCAGTCAGCACAAGAGTTATTGCCTTTAGTACAACAAGCCAAATTACTCGCTAAACAATATGATGCTGTGATTGCGAATCCGCCGTATATGGGCGGTAAGGGGATGAATCCAGCACTTAAAGATTTTGCGAAAAAGAAATTCCCTGACAGTAAGTCAGACCTATTTGCCATGTTTATTGAACGTGGGTTTGAATGGTGCAAAGACAGTGGCTTTAACAGTATGGTCACTATGCAAAGCTGGATGTTCTTATCGTCTTATGAAGCGATGCGTGAAAAACTATTAAAAGATCGTACAATTCAAACTATGGCACATTTAGGTGCAAGAGCATTTCCAGAAATATCGGGTGAAGTGGTACAAGCGACTGCATTTGTGATGCAAGGTAAACATTTGAATGGGTTCAAGCCAGTATTTTTTCGACTTGTGGATACAGAGCAGAATCAAAAAGAAAATGAATTAAAAGCAGGACTAAATCGCTTTGATTCAACGATTCAAGATGACTTTAAGAAGATTCCTGGTAGTCCTATTGCTTATTGGCTTACTGAAACAGATAGAAAAGTTTTCACTGAATCCGTTGAATTGAAAGATATATCTTCAATTAAGCAGGGATTAGCTACTTGCAACAATAATCTTTTTTTAAGGGCATGGCAGGAAGTTAGTATTCTGAAGGTAGGTTTTGGTAATACTGATTTAGAACAAGCATATTGTTCTGCTAAAAAGTGGTTTCCTTACAATAAAGGTGGTGGTTTTAGAAAATGGTATGGGAACAATGAGTTTCTTGTGAATTGGGAAGATAACGGTCTTGCAATTCATGATTATTCGAATCTTCCCTTAGATTATAGTGGTGCGCCTGTACGAGCCAAAAACTTTTATTTTAGAGAGGGAATAACCTATGGGTTGATTTCTAGTTATGGTTTTAGCGCTAGGCGAGTATATGGTGGATTTATATTTGATGTCGGTGGATCTATGATTTTTCCACGATTAGATATAACCAAGTTACAGGCTTTTTTATGTTCAAAGCTTGTTGAAAGATTCTTACAGGTATTGAATCCTACCCTAAACTATCAAGTGGGAGATATCCAAAAACTACCAATTTTGGAAAAAGCATTTGAGTCGGTTAATAGTAATTTTCAAAAGCCTATAGACATTGCTAAAATAGACTGGGATTCTTATGAAACTTCCTGGGACTTTACTCAAAACCCAATTATTCGTACGGGGCAGCCAAACCTAGAACAAGCCTTTAACACATGGCAACAGCAAAATGCTGACGCCGTGGCTGAAATGAAACGTCTGGAAGAAGAAAACAACAAGCTATTTATTGACGCTTACGGTTTGCAGGATGAACTGACGCCAGACGTACCGGACGAGCAAATTACCCTCACCCGTGCCGACCGTGAGAAAGACAGCCAGCGTTTAGTGTCTTATGCACTTGGTTGCATGATGGGGCGTTATAGCTTGGACGAACCAGGTTTGATCTATGCCCATGCAGGCAATCAAGACTTTGATGCCAGCCGTTATCAAACATTCCCAGCCGATGCTGACGGTATTATTCCATTGACCGAAATGCACTGGTTTGAAGATGACGCAACCCACCGTATCCAAGAGTTCTTAACTGCGGTTTGGGGGAAAGACACACTGGATGCCAATATGCAGTGGCTGGCAGAAAGCTTAGATAAAAAAGCAAGTGAAACAGCTGAAGATACCATTCGCCGTTACCTCGCCAGTAAGTTCTATAAAGACCATATGCAGACCTATAAAAAGCGTCCAATCTACTGGTTATTCAGCAGTGGTAAACAGGGGGCTTTCCAGGCGTTGGTGTACTTGCACCGCTATAACGAAAGTACCTTGGCACGTATGCGTACCGAATACGTGATGCCACTGATTTCCAAAATGGCTGCTTATGCTAATTCTCTGGAAACAGCAAAAGAAAGCAGTGACTCTGCGGCTGAAATCAAACGTATTGAGAAAAAACTGCAAGATTTACATAAGCAACAGGCTGAACTGAGTAGCTTTGAAGAAAAACTGCGCCATTATGCCGATCAGCGTATTACGTTAGATCTGGATGATGGGGTGAAAGTGAACTATGGCAAGTTTGGCGACTTGCTGGCTGAAGTTAAAGCGATTACTGGGGGTAGTGGGGAATAATCATGGAATTACAAAGTCTAAATAGTATTTTTAAAGAACGGATTTTACGAATTCCTGACTATCAACGGGGCTATGCCTGGACTACGACCCAATTGGAAGATTATTGGGAAGATTTACTACAGCTTGATCCTGAAAGAATACATTATACAGGTGTTATTACACTTGAGCCTGTGCCTGAGAAGATCTGGTCTAAATGGACAAATGATCAATGGCTTATAGAAGATTTGGATTATAAGCCGTTTTATGTGGTGGATGGACAGCAACGTTTGACTACATCAATGGTACTGATTCAGGCAATTATTGAATCAATACCAGCTGGTGAGTTAATTGCATCACAAAAAGTTGATAAAATTAAACAAAAATTTATTTTATTAAAAGCGGATGACAATATCCGGGAAAGTTATATTTTTGGCTATGAAAAAGATAATCCAAGTGATGAATTCTTAAGAACTCAGATTTTTGGGATGTATTCACACACCTATCAGCAACAAGAAACCCTTTACACTCGTAATTTGAAAAATGCAAAAGAGTTTTTTAAAGAACGGTTGGCTGTCTTATCACTAGAAGATAAAACTGCACTATATAAAAAATTAACTCAAAAATTTAAGTTCAATCTTTATGTGATTAATGACGAGATAGATGTATTTGTCACCTTTGAAACGATGAACAATCGTGGTAGGCCTCTTTCTAGTCTAGAGCTACTAAAGAATAGACTGATTTATTTATCAACACTTTTTAAAGACAATACGGGTAAAGACAAGCTGAGATCCAATATCAACGATGCTTGGAAAACCATGTATGAATATTTAGGAAAAAATTCAGATGTTCCATTAAGTGATAATCTTTTTCTTCGTAATCATTGGACAATGTATTTTAAGTACACGCGAAGAAAAGGTGATGATTACATTAATTTCTTGCTTAATGAAAAATTTAATGCGCGTAACATCACGCATCCTAAAACTGCAGAAGATGCTTTAAAAATCGAAGAGATTTCTGAATATGTAAAAAGTCTACAACAATCAATTATTTATTGGTTTTACATTCATAATCCTTCCTTTGATCAATCTGATAATCTGACCGATTTACAACGAAGCTGGTTAGATCGATTGGAACGTTTAAGTTTCCGTTCTTTTAAACCTCTAATTCTTTCTGCATTTGTTTCAAAGCAAGATCCAGTGAGAATTGTCGAGTTGTTGCAAGTAGCAGAGAGATATAACTTTACTTTATTTAATTTAAGTCAGCGTCGTTCAAATACAGGTGATACCGAACTTTTTGCTATGTCGAGAGATTTGTTGACAAGTTCCATAACAATTGAATCGGTAATAGAAACGATTAAAAAATTAATCAGCCACTATTATGATCCACAGAAATTTTTAGCCTATATTGATGAAAAATATGAGCTTGATCGAGATGGATTCTATCATTGGGATGGTGTTCGTTATTTTCTCTACGAACATGAACAATGGCTTAGAGAGAAAGGTAAACAATCAACAAATAAATTATCTTGGGATGTAGTTAAATCTAGCCAAAAGGATTGTGTAACCCTAGAACATATTTTTCCACAAACGCCAGATGATCCATATTGGTTGAAGCATTATTCTCACTTAGATGAGCAAAAACGACGATATTTAACTCATTCCTTAGGAAATCTACTTCCTTTATCCCGTGCTAAAAATTCATCATTGCAAAATGTCGCGTTCCCGTTAAAGAAAAACGATGATGATGGGGTCGGATATTACAATGGATCAGTATCTGAAAATGAAGTAAATACAAAACAAGATTGGACACCTAAAGAAATTAAAGAGAGAGGTTTAACTCTATTAAAGTTCATGGAGGAGCGCTGGGAAATCACGTTAGGTGATCAAGATTTTAAAGAAAAGCTACTTCATGTTGATAGCATCCCATTTCCTGTTGTAGTGGCAGAAAAAGAGGTGACTGCATGAATCTGGATCAGCTACATAAGGGTCTGGAACAGGCTTTCTACACTGAAAATCACCGTATTGTCTTCTGGTACGATGCTGAGCAGTCTTTTACTGAAGAAGTACACGCATTAAAGCTGAATGATGTTCATATTCTGAATATGGCAGATGAGTCTAGTTTGGCCATCAAGCTCAAACTGGAACTACAAGACCAGCAGGGCAAATACCTGCTGTATTTTCCAAGCCCAGAGCCTGAAACCGAAAAAGACTGGTTACTGGACATCAAGCTGTATTCACGCAGCTTCTATGCCGATCGTTTCTCGATTATTTTCAATGAGCTCGGTTTACAACAACAAAGTTTAAGAGAACATCTGGCCAAACGTGAAGAGTTCCTCAAAGCCAAAGCCCGTCTGAGTACATTGAAACGCTATATCCAGTCTGATGCAGATGAACAGGATCTGGATATGGCCATGATTGCGGCTGTGGTCAAGGCTGACAGTGCCGAACTTATGCATATCGTTCTGGCACTGGCAGATGAAATGGTACAGCAGAATCTGAGTCTGGAAGTCAATCCAGACTCCTTTGCTGAACTGGAAAAGTTCCAACTGGTGCCAGCTTTAGTCACCGCATTACAGGCGGAAATTGGTTATCCAGCATCGGTTGAAGAATTGAATGGGGAAGTGCCATTCAAGCTCGGTACGTTCTTTATCCGTTTGATGACTACAGGTTTCTGTGAAAGCTTGGGCGATGTACCGGTATGGGCTCAGGAACTGGTGATGTCATCCGTCAGCTCCCGTGCGACGGCTAGAGCCTTTTTGTCGCGCTGGAGAGACAGTTCTAAATACTACCCAACCTTCGATACACTCTCCCAGAGCGTGGCCAATGCACTGCGGATCCAAGAAAAGGTCGGGGCTTTTGATCTGGAGCAGCTGCTCGATGTCATGACCTTTGAAGTGATTGAACAAAAGATCATTGTTGATTTGGCCAGTCATATCCCCGCAGCAGCCAAAGCTGAACTGGAACATTTCAGAACGATTATTTCTACCCGTCTGGATGGCTATTGGGCGTCCAAGCATAAGGACGATGCAACCCGCCGTAAATACCGTACCGTCTATACAGCGTTGCAGGCAGCGATTGAGCTGTTCAGCCTGCGACAGCAGTTTGATTCCGGGTTTTATTTCGACTCCAGCGAAGCTTTGTATAAAGCCTACAAGCAGGAGCTGTATCGCTTTGATCTGGCCTACCGCCACTACAGTGCTGCTTCTCAACGCGCTCATGTCGATATCCTGAAAAAACTCGATGAAGAAGTCGAAAATTGCTATTCCTACTGGTTTATTGACCACTTGGCACGAAACTGGGGAGAGCGGATTGAAGCTGAGCAACGCTTGAATGTCTGGAAAATGGCAGATATCCCAAACCAGCAGAACTTCTACGATATTCACGTCAGACCCTTACTCAGTTCTGCAACGAAACGCCGTATTGTGGTAATTATCAGTGATGCTTTTCGCTATGAAGCTGCGGTAGAGCTGCGTGATCGTATTAATGAAAAGCGTTATTCCGAAGCGACCTTGTCTTCACAGCTGGGCGTTGTCCCAAGTTACACCACACTTGGCATGGCCTCGTTATTGCCGCATCAGACTTTGGAGTACAAAGAGGCCGCAGGGGATGATGTTTTAGTAGATGGGCAGTCCAGCAAAGGGACTGCAGCACGATCCAAAATTCTGGCGGCCTATAATGGTCTGGCAGTCACCGCTGAAATGGTAAAAGGTTGGTCGCGTGATGAAGGCCGTGAAGCACTGAAAGATCATGATTTGATTTACGTTTATCACAACGTGATTGATGCACGAGGAGACAGTGCCTCGACAGAATCAGAAACCTTTATGGCGGTGGAACATGCCATTGAAGAGCTGACTGAACTTAGCCGCAAAATCTTGATGCATTTCAATATTTCTACCCTGTTGATCACAGCTGACCATGGCTTCCTGTTCCAGCAAAGTAAACTGGAATCTGCGGATCGTTCAAGCTTGACTGAAAAACCTGCCAATACATTGAAAAGCAAAAAACGCTATGTGATTGGGCATGGTTTACCAGAGAGCAAGGAAGCATGGAAAGGTTCAACCCAAGCTACGGCAGGCACACTATCTGCGACTGATTTCTGGATTCCAAAAGGGGCGAACCGTTTCCATTTTGTAGGAGGCTCACGTTTCGTGCATGGCGGCATCATGCCTCAGGAAATTGTGGTGCCGGTACTGATGGTAAAACAGCTACGTGGTGAAAAGGCTGGACAGCGGACCAAGCGTAAAGTTGAGGTCATTTCTACCAAATCCACGCTGAAGATGGTCAATAACATCCAGAAGTTTGATTTGATGCAAACCGAAGCTGTCAGTGAGCTGGTCATGCCAGTGACTTTATCCATTGCCATTTATGATGGGGATCTCAAAGTTTCCAGTGAAGAAACTTTGACTTTTGATAGCACTACCGATTCTGTTGCCGATCGGGTCAAACAGGTCAGACTCTCATTGTCTGGCACTGATTTTGACCGTAAGAAAGATTACTTTCTGGTACTGAAGGACAAAGACCTGAATATCGAAATGCAGCGCTATAAGGTCACCATTGATCTGGCATTTACCGATGACTTCTTCTGATAACGAATTAACGATAGAGCGTAGCCTACATGGAATCTGCTAACGATAAAGAACTGGATCAGCTGCTGAATGAACACTTTGCTGGGCGGGTGGTACGCAAGGATCTAACTAAACTGATCAAAGAGGGGGCCAATGTCCCGGTCTATGTACTTGAATACTTGCTGGGAATGTACTGTGCCTCGGATGATCCAGAGATCATTGAACAGGGACTACGTAACGTAAAAACTGTGCTGGCAGAGAATTATGTCCGACCGGATGAAGCCGAGAAGGTGAAATCCCTGGTCCGTGAACGTGGCAGTTATAAAGTCATTGACCGGGTGACCGTAAAGCTGAATGAGCGAAAGGACAAATACGAAGCATCCTTCAGTAATCTGGGCATTAAAGATGCCGAGATCTCGGCAGGCATCGTCAAAGAGTATGAAAAATTACTTGTTGGTGGTATCTGGGTCATTGCTACGCTCAGTTATTATTTTGAAGAAGGACAGACTAGTTCTCCATTTGGGGTGAGTTTACTCAAGCCGATTCAAATGCCGAATATGAATATGGATGAACTCTTCAGTGGCAGAACAGCATTAAGCACGGATCAGTGGCGCGAGAGTTTAATCCGTTCGATCGGCATGGAACCGGCTTCGTTAAAAGAGGACGTGCAATGGCACCTATTAGCGCGTATGGTTCCGTTCGTTGAAAATAACTATAACGTTTGTGAACTGGGACCACGCGGTACCGGGAAAAGCCATATTTACAAAGAGTGTTCACCGAATAGTATTTTAGTCTCTGGTGGGCAAACGACTGTCGCCAACCTGTTCTATAACATGAGTAGCCGCCGTATTGGTCTGGTAGGCTTATGGGATGTGGTAGCTTTTGATGAAGTCGCCGGTATTTCCTTTAAGGACAAAGATGGCGTACAGATCATGAAAGACTACATGGCCTCAGGATCTTTTGCCCGTGGTCGTGAACAGATGGAAGCCTCAGCTTCGATGGTTTTTGTGGGTAATATTAACCAAAGTGTTGAATCCTTGGTGAAGACTAGCCACTTATTGGCTCCTTTTCCTGAAGCCATGATCGATTCAGCATTCTTTGATCGCTTTCATGCCTATATCCCGGGTTGGGAAATTCCGAAAATGCGCCCGGAATTCTTTACCAACCGTTATGGTCTAATCGTTGATTATCTTGCTGAATTCTTCCGGGAAATGCGTAAGCGTAGTTTTGCGGATGCCATTGAGAAGTACTTCAAGCTAGGGAATAACCTGAATCAGCGCGATGTGATTGCCGTTCGCAAGACGGTTTCTGGATTGATGAAGCTGCTCTACCCACATGGTCAGTTTAACAAAGAAGATGTACGGCAATGCCTGGAATATGCACTGCAGGTGCGCCGTCGGGTCAAAGAACAGCTGAAGAAAATTGGAGGGATGGAATTCTATGATGTGCATTTCAGCTATATCGACAATGACACCTTAGAAGAGCATTTTGTTTCAGTCAAAGAGCAGGGGGGTGGCGGACTTATTCCCGAAGGTCCTGCTAAACCAGGTTTTTTGTATACCATCGGACTCAGTAATAAGGGCATGCCAGGTTTATACCGCTTAGAACTGCAAGTCACTAAAGGTTCAGGAAAATTGGCGACATCTGGCTTATGGAATTCAAGTAGTGCCAAAGAACAGGTCAAGATTGCTTTTGATTACTTCAAGGCCAATGCATCCCGGATCTCGGGGGGCAGTAAGGTGCTGGAACATGATTTCCATTTACATGTGGTGGAATTACAGAATACCGGCCCGCTCAGCCATCTTGCTCTGCCAAGTTTAGTGGCTTTTGCTTCTGGCCTGTTAGGACGATCAGTACAAAGTCAGATGGTGGTACTGGGTGATATGAGCTTGGGTGGTTCTGTGACACCGGTGGAAAGTATTGCCGAATGTCTTCAAGTTGCTTTTGATGCGGGTGCCAAGAAGGTTGCTTTGCCAATGAGTAGTGCGGCAGATATCCCAACGATTCCTGTGGAACTGTTTACCAAGTTCCAGACCAGCTTTTATGCAGATCCGGTAGATGCTGTGTTTAAGGGGCTAGGGGTGGATTAATTTCATATCTGTCTGGAAGAGTTACAGTAGATTGTTTTAAATTCAGTTTCTCAAGTTAAACACCATGTTGTAAAAGCATAATACTGCCTCTTTTAAAGAGCTAGTATTTTAGGGGGGATTACCCTTCATTTTTTCTTGATCAGATATCTGTTGTATTTTGACAGGATTTTGTTGATCTAAATATTTTTGATACCAAACACGCAATGTTTCAGGAGTACAACCGATTTTAGGAGCAATTGCGGAAACTGCTGCCCAATTCGATGGATAATCTTTTTCGGATTCAATCAATAATTGAACCGCTCTTTCTCTGATTTCAGGGGTCAATTTTACTTTGCCATTTGTAAGGTAAAAGGGGTCAATTTTAGAATGCCGTTGACAATGTATCGCCTTTTGAGTTTGAAGCAATGTACAATGATAAGATTAACCCGTTAGGTCAGGTGGCCTAACTTAAATAAAAAGTCTCCGACAAACCCGGTACGGTTCACTAATCTAGCTGTTTAACTTTATTAAAAATAACTTTTTCTTTTTCTAATTTTATTTACATAATCAATATGTTACAATTTTTAAGAATTTTTCCATCTATTTATTATATCGAAATCAGGCCACTTTTAAACTTTAGGAGTATACTTATTGCTTTGATATTATTTAATATATTGTAGTTTGAAAATATTTTTCTAATTTTAGCCTGATGGAGTTGTGTAATGAGTTTAGATTTAGACTTATCTTTTGAAGTTGTCAGCAAGGTAAATGCTGCATGTTATTCAAATGCTTGTTCTGGTAGCAGAAGTGATTGTTGTACTCGTACATGTACTCGACAAAGTAATGCAAACACGAATCAAGATTCATCAATGCAGGCTTGGGACAATTATTTAGAAATTAATGCCGGTGTTTTACAGTATTAATTTTTTATAGATAAAATAAAGCTACTTCGTTAAACAAGAGGTAGCTTTTGGATTTTTTATGCTTAATAAAATTTATAAACTTCAAGATACTGTTGATATTTACATTTCAGAAATGGAAGATTCTAGAAAAGTATTTCTAACATTTCATAAAATGACTACGCGTGATAAAGTTGAGTTAATTGTAGGGCGTGCAGTTGCTGAGTTTTTAGCATTACTTGATGGTATAAAAACTGTAGATTTAATTTTAAAAAATCTAGGTGATTTTAATGAAGATGATGCATTAAAATTAATAACTTTTTTACAAGAAAAACATTTGATTATTGATGTTATGGAATACGATGAGTTAGATCCTCGTTTCTCAAGACAAATAGCTTATTTTGATGACATGATACTGGATAGACGCGGAAGGGATACACAAAAATTACTTGCGTTAAAGAAAGTTGTTATTTTAGGTTGTGGAGCTGTAGGGGCTGCTATCGCAGAAAATTTAGTAAGAGCAGGTATTTCTAAATTTGTATTGGTTGATTATAAGCTAGTAACAAAATCAAGTATAGACCGACATTTATTCACACGATTAAATGATATTGGTTTAGCTAAAGTAGAAGTTCTTAAAAATTACCTTAAAACTATTGATTCAACTGTAACAATTGATACATATCAAGAATGTTTATTACCACAGACTGATTTATCAAAATGGATTACAGATGATACTAACTTAATTATTAATAGTTGTGATGAGCCTTACATTGGACATACCTCAGTTAAAGTTGGTCGCTATGCACAAATCAGAAATATTCCTTTATATGTAGCAGGGGGTTTTGATGCTCATTTAATGAGTTCTGGAGAATTAATTTATCCACCGTACACACCATGTATTGATTGTACACAACAGACATTTACTAAAGCCTTAGGTGATTGGAAACCAATATACAGTACTACGGCTCAAATCAAGAATATTGTTCATCTAAAAGAAACTGTAAGTATATCATCTGACATATCAAAATCTTATCAAATAGGTGGGGCAGGTGGGTTAATAATGATGAATGGATTTTCTGCACACTTAAGTTGTTTAAAGATTTTACAATTTTTGGCAGAAGATTCTACTTATGATTATAAAACGATTCGGTACGAATATTTACCAAATAATGGTGCGTTAACCGAATTTGAAATGCAAAAACAGGAACAATGTCATGTCTGTAACCACTAATTTACGTTTACGTCAAAGTGTAGGGATTGTGGTTCAAGAGAATATAGTCGAGTTTTTTAACTCAAATACTCGCTCTAGTGTATCCTTAAAAATGCAATTTCAGGGTATTGTTGAGTTACTCGAAAATTTCGATGGAGTAACGAGTATTCAGCAAATAGCTGAAAAATATCAGGGCATATCTATAGAGCAGCTCACTTCCTTAGCTCAATTTTTGCGTGAGAAATATATATTAATCCAACAGGATATTGCATATCCCCTGGATATTGTTCAGCATCATTATCGCTTGGTGAATACTCTTGAAGATTATTTCCATTCAAGTCATGAAGTTTTAAAAGCGATTGAGAAATTAAAAAATGCTACGGTAATGATTATTGGACTTGGTGCAGTAGGAAGCCTAATCGCAAGTTATTTAACAAAATCAGGTGTAAAAAACTTTATTCTTGTTGATGCTGACAATGTAGATATTAGTAATTTACATCGTCAATATTATTTTGAATCAGATATTGGGCAAGAAAAGGGTGAAAAACTTAAAAAACAGCTTGAAATGATGCATTCTGATTTGAATGTTGAAATTATTACTGAACATTTACAACAGAATTTTTTTGAACGAATTAAAATTGCAAAACCAATTGATTTAATTATTAATTGTGCTGATGAACCTAATGTGGATATCACTAGTAGAATCATTGCTGAATATGCTATGAAATACAAAATACCACATATTGTAGGTGGTGGTTATAATTTACATCTTACACTGATAGGTCAAACTATTATTCCATTTGAAACTGCATGCTTTAAATGCTTTGGTAATGCTTTAAATGAGCTAAATAATGTTGAACTAAAAAATGTGAGAAAGCTTCATCGAGAGAATCGTAAATTAGGATCATTTTCACCATTGTCAGGTATTGCAGCAAGTTTAGCATCACTTGATGCCTTTAAAGTATTGATTGGTAAAAATGAATTGTTGCAACAAGTTAATAGACGAATAGAGTTTAATATGGTTCAACATCAGTTAAATATTATTGATATTCCAAGAAATCCAAATTGTGAATGGTGTAAAGTTTAATATGAAAAATGGAATTTTATTAAATGGTATATCAACTCATAATTTAAAAAATATTGATATAAAAATTCCATTAAATAAAATAACCGTGATATATGGAAGGTCTGGAGCAGGAAAAAGCTCATTAGCTTTTTCTTCTCTCTACCAATTATGTCATGATGAATTTGATGCTTTAGAACGTGGATTTTCTGAAAGTAGTGAGTATGTTATCCAGTGTTATGAAGGGCTAATCCCTGCTGTTGCAATATCTCAAAAGAACACAAATAATAATCCACGTTCTACACTGTATTCTTATCTTAATATTCCTCAAATTTTATCTACAATAAAAGTAAAATCACCTGTTGCTATTCCAAATTTTGACTTATTAAAAATCAATAAAATCGGCAATGAATGCAAATATTGTCTTGGGTTAGGTGAAAAAGTTGAATTTTCGGAAGATTATATTGTTAATCAAGAGTTAGGTCTTAACCAAAAACCTTTTTCTTGTTGGCGAAATGGTGATTTAGCAGACTACTATAATCAATTATTGTTAGCATATTGTGAACAAGAACAAATAGATATTTATACTCCATTCAAATATTTATCAGATAAAGATAAACAAAAAGTTCTGTATGGTAGCAGTAATGAAAAATTACAATTTAGATTTAAACATCGTGGTAAGTCCAAAGCAAGGAAAGGGATTTATAAAGGTGTAATGCTCTATATAAAAGAAAATAAAAATATAAAAGCTGTAGATAAATATGCAAAGAAAGTCATTTGTTCAGCCTGTAATGGAGCGAGGATTAATATAGAAACTCATCAAACTATTAGTATTTTTAATACGACTATGCCAGATTTTTTATTGATGCCTATTGATGAATTAGTGTTGATGTTAAAAAAAGAAATAAAAGATGATACTGTTTTGGTAAAAGTGTTAGATTCTATGTGTGAAATGGGCTTAGGCTACCTTAATCTTGCACGTTCAATTCCAAGTCTATCAGGTGGTGAATTACAAAAATTAAAATTTAGTAAATTATTACATTCAAATATATCTGGAGTATTGATCGTAATTGATGAAATTTCATCTCAAATTAATGAAAATGATTTTCATAAAATTTGGGAAAAGATGAAAAATATTGTCAAAAATAATACGTTAGTTTTAGTTGAACATGCACAATTTTTTATTGATCATGCAGATTATAAAATTCATATTGGTTATAAAGCAGGGATTGATGGAGGAAAAATTTGTCCTGATGAGATTATTCAACCATTCTTTGATATTTCTAAAAGGAATAGGCCACAAGGTTTCATTGAATTTATAGATTTAAGTAAAAACAATGTAATAAAGCAAAGTGTAAGTATTCCTAGAAAATGTCTCACTGTTTTTACAGGCGTATCTGGTTCGGGGAAATCGTCATTAGCGAAAGCTATCTTTGAACAAGCAGATGTAATTTATGTTAGCCAAAAAATGGCAAATTATAGTAGTCGCTCTATTTTGTCATCTAGTATACAAATAAATACATTAATTGCAGAATATTTTTCAAAAATGACTGGATTAGATGTAAGTTATTTTTCCCCAACACAAAATGGCGGTTGTAAACAATGTCAAGGTATAGGTGTAGTTAAATATGAAAGAGGATATGAACAAGATCTATATTTAACATGTCCTACATGTGAGGGTGACTTATTTGATAAATTCAATGAAAATGTTTTAATACAAGTGCATGGAAAGAATATTATTGATGTTTATAAAATAGAAATAAGTGATTTATTGACATTTTTTCATGATGAACGTATTAAAAATATACTTGATACACTTGTATCTTTAGGCTTATCTCATCTTCAGTTGCAAAGGAAAACACAAACACTTTCAGGTGGGGAATTACGCCGCATAAAGCTTTGTGAAAGTTTATCAAAACAAAGAGCAAGTAAAAAAATTTTAATTATTGATGAACCCACTGCAGGACTGGACCCTGAAACAGCTAGTAAAGTTGCAAGTTTTATTTATCAAAAAACTAAGATGTTTGAGGCAGTTATTCTCATTGAACATAGACCAGAGGTTATAAAATATGCAGATTATAAGGTTGTTATGGGTGTTGCGGCAGGAATAAATGGAGGAAAAATTTTAAAACAAAATTTGATATAGTTTTAAAATTTTATTTTTATAACATGCTTGGGGTCTGTTGACATTTACTGTATAAAAAATAATAAGATAGTAAAATCAAATCGGAGATATCTGAAAGGCTTTGTTGCACAAAGATGTAAAAATTAAGATTGCCCATATCTACTCAAATTTAAGGCATAACTTGGGTATGTGGTTGACCTAACTCGGTAAATTTATTTAACACGGCTACACGTGCATGGATCTCATTGACTTGGCTATTAAAGTTCCTTGCACTGAGTTTATCGCCTAATAATTTGATGCAGTGCATCTTGGTTTCCACCAAACTTCGGCGATGATAGCCTGACCATTTTTTCCATAGTATTCTGCCAAACCGTTTAACAGTACGAAGTAATTCATTTCGTTCTAGCGAGCTGACCTTTGTATCTTTCCAAGGTTTCGCATTTTTTCTTGGAGGAATTACCGCATGCGCTTGCCGATCTGCAATGACCTGACGACATTGTTTGGTGTCATAAGCGCCATCCGTATAAACAGAGTCAATCTGCTCATCTAAGGAAATTTGATCGAGTAAATCACCAAGTACCTGGAATCACTTACATTGTTAGTTGTAAGCTGAACTGCACGTATTTAGAGAGTTTTAGCATCTATACCAATATGTAATTTACGCCATTGACGACGATATTCAGAGATGGATCCGTAAATTTGAACAACTCCTATAAGTGATATTCTGCTCCTCAAATGATGTTATAAACATCAATATATGGAGTATTTTATGGCACGTAGACCAAGAAGAAA
>NZ_BPPH01000024.1:0-35155 GCF_021602765.1 Acinetobacter sp. KAM396 | reverse complement strand
CACCTGATCCCTTCCCGAACTCAGAAGTGAAACCTCTTCGCGCTGATGGTAGTGTGGGGTTACCCATGTGAGAGTAAGTCATCGCCAGCTCATTATTCGAACACCCTCAACAAGCGTTGAGGGTGTTTTTTTATGCAAAAATATTAAGTGAAAAAGAAAGAAAATATAAAAATGAAGCCTCAATAAAACCATCTGTGGATGGTTTTAACTCAACTCGAATTGGCTACTTTATTAAGCTGACAAGTCAACATTAAAGTGCATCTTTTAATTTTTTTTGGTGCTGTTTGACTTGTTTCGCATAGCGTTTACCTTGTTTTTTCATTTTTCTATTATTATTGTAGCCTGTAGGCCCTACATTGTAATAGGCTAAAGCTTTAGGCCATTTACCAGACTGATTTTTATAATGATTTAAAATATACGTACCACAGTTGATATTGGTATGTTCGTGGAATAAATCGCCAGGACAAGTCTGCTGCCAATAACGTGGAATAATTTGTGTAAACCCAACTGCGCCTGAAGGTGAAACAGCATAGCCATGATAGTTAGATTCTTGTCTAATAACTGCAGCAACAAGCAGAGGGTCAACATTATGTTGTTCGGCACTTTGTACAATGATTGGTGCTACACGATTTGCTGTATCAGGATGCACAGCGTAGGCCTTTTGAATCCCTGTAGAAAGTTTAGCTGAGCGTTTTGCAAGAGAACCACCTCCTAGTGGAGAGCAAGCTGCTAGCGTTAAAACAGTACAACCAATACTGAATATTTTAATAGATGGATATTTTCTAAAGGCATTAAAAATCATATTAAAACTATGTCTATTCATTCTAGCGTATGTGCATATATGCTGATTTTGATGCGAGCGCTTGACTCAGTCAAGTTATCTGAAGATTTGAATTGTATACTGGTGGCATAATTCAGCGATATAATTTTGTTTTTATAGGGCGATTGGATAAACCAATGATATCGGATATAACCTTGGATTTTAATAATGTGTCAAATTGATGACAAGTTTTTTATTTATATAAACTTTTGGAAAAGAAGAAATAAACTGCAATTCTAAGATTAATTAAGAGTACGTACAATATCTGCTTTTCAGTACCTAGAAATTGCGGATTGCATAGGGAGAAAGTGTGCTAGACGTCTTAGTACAATTATGTGGTGGTATTGGTCTATTTTTGATTGGTATGACCATGATGACAGACAGTCTGAAAGAAATGGCAGGCGAAACGCTGCGTGTCTGGTTGTCTAAATTTACAGGCTCACCCATCAAAGCTGTGCTTTCAGGCATTGGTTTAACCTTAATTGTACAGTCTTCTACAGCAACGACTTTAGCCACGATCGGTTTTGTAAGTGCAGGGATTCTTACTTTTGCCCAAGCAATTGGTGTCATTATTGGTGCGAATATTGGCACAACCAGTACGGGTTGGATGGTGGCATTTTTAGGTGTTAAATTTTCCATTACCAGTTTTGCATTACCTTTGCTGGGTTTGGGTGCAATGCTCAAATTATTTAGTCAGGGGCGAGTTGCACTATTTGGAATGACACTGGCAGGTTTTAGCCTGATTTTTCTTGGTATTGATATGTTGCAAGTTGCTATGTCAGGTTTTGCAGAACGTGTCGATTTATCCGTATTTTCAAGTCGATCTCTGATTGCGCAACTCAGTTTGGTTTTGGTCGGTATTATCATGACTATTCTGTTGCAATCTTCAAGTGCTGCAATTACCGCGACCTTAGCAGCATTGGCAAGTGGTGCGATTGATTTGCAACAAGCCTTAGGTTTAGTGATTGGACAGAATGTTGGTACGGTAGCAACAGCAATTATTGCTGCGATTGGTTCAACTGCGAATGCCAAACGTACTTCTGCAGTTCATGTGTTTTTTAATATCATTTCAGCCATTTTTGCTTTTATTATTTTAAAACCGCTATTTCTTGAATTGACTCAGAATCAACGTCTTATGGCAACCTGGGACAATGTGGTGATTGTTGCTGCATTCCATACAGCATTCAGTATTTGCGGTACTTTGATTATTTTGCCATTTATCCGTCAGTTTGAAAAACTGATTATTAAAATCATCCCAGATCAAACTCAATCGGTTTTATGTTATCTCGATCAAGCAAGTTTATCTGTGCCAGCCTTGGCTATTCATGCTGCTTCAAAAGTGATTTACCATAGTTTGTATGACGTTTTAGTGATGCTGAAACTGGCTATCCAAGAGGGAAGATTGCCATCAAAAGTACGTTTATTGCAGCTCGATGAAGTACTCATTCAAGTCCAACGTTATTTGGAAGAAATGTCAATTTCAGAAAATGAGGCCGATCAACAGCGTTTAATGGCGATGCTTCGTTTGATGGTTTATTTACGTGTTTTACGAAGTGATTTGGAAAATATTACGTTGGCTAAGGAGATACGCACCCAACCCGCAATTTACCAAGTTGGTTTAGATTTTGTGCAAATTCTCGATGAACATTTAAAAGAAGTGGATGATTTTGATGTGTATAAACACGTACTAAGTCTACATACTGAACTGTCTAATTTGAAAAAATGGACAGAAGATCAACGTGCCGAAAACCGTGAAAAAGTGTTGCAGTATACTGCTGTGAATCAACTCAATGCTGCGACAGGTTTAGAATTGTTAGCAGCGCAGCGTTGGTTGGATCGCGTGATTGCGCATGCACAGCGCTTAGCCAACGTGTTGGTCGAGAATTCACGTAAATCAAGTTAATTATTTTGGGCTTTTGTTTTGAAGGTTGCTTTAAAATCCAAGAAATAGCCTAAGTAAATTCACTTTTAATCTTAATCAAGTGTATAATTTTGGCATCGTTTTTTTCAATATTTTTTTACATGACACCAGCAACTAAACTTTTAAAAGCCAAGAAAATTCAATTTTCTACACATGAATATGAACATGATCATAATGCTAAAAGTTTTGGTTTGGAAGCTGCAGAAAAGCTAGGCTTAGATGTCAAAGAAGTATTTAAAACGTTATTGATCCATGATGATAAACATTTCTTTGTCGCGATATTACCTGTCCATCACCAATTAAATCTAAAAAAAGTTGCGGCTGCTTTTCTGTGTAAAAAAGTACACATGGCTGATCCTAAAGATGCTGAACGTTTGACAGGTTATTTGGTGGGAGGCATAAGTCCAATCGGGCAGAAGAAACAACTGAAAACGGTGATTGATAGATCCGCTCAACAGCTTACAACTATGTATGTGAGTGGAGGGAAGCGTGGATTGGATATTGGTTTAGCGCCAAGCGATTTGGCAAAAGTTTTAAATGCCAGTTTTGTCGATATCGTAGATGTATAATAAATTGAAATTATATTGTGGGGAGCCAAAGAAAGCATAAAGATACTTATTTTGTTCCGCACCTGGCAGTTAACAACTAAAAAATTTAATCTGATCTCTAAGCAATAAATAAGCTCGTCCAGCGTATCCAGCTCTACTCATTGCGATTGTAGATGCTGAATCCAGCAAACAAGCGCATCGTGTTAGAAGCCGCTAAGCGTGTAATTCGTTGACACAAAAAAGAACTTACTGTGCTTGCTTATAAATGAATCTAATAAAATTAACTTTTGTTGTTGCTGTATATTGATTTGCCCTAACTCACGCAAATTTAAAATACAATATATCAGATGAGAAAATTAAAAAAATTACAATAGATATAGTTGAATAATATTTATAATAATATATTATAAAAAAATATATTGTTTGAGTGTTAAACATGCATGATTATCTGCTGGCATTAATCGGTGGTGGATTACTTGGTCTTGCCGTCGTGGGTTACTTATATGTTCATGGTCGTATCGCAGGCATTAGTGGTTTATTGGCACAAGTATTAAATCCGCACACGCTATTCAAAACGCCTGCATTGTGGTTTGTGTTAGGTATTTTCATTGTGCCTTTTTTCTACGGCATTGTGGCTCTACCTAAAGTTGAATTGAATGCAAGCCCATTGATGATGATTGTGGCAGGATTATTGGTGGGTTTCGGTACTCGTTTAGGCTCGGGTTGTACAAGTGGTCATGGTATATGTGGCATGAGTCGTTTATCTAAGCGCTCAATTGCAGCAACAGGTACCTTTATGTTAGCTGGCTTTATTACCGTTTATGTTATCCGACACATCACAGGTGCATTTTAAATGAAAAATTTCTTAGCCTTTATTTTTGGTGGTATTTTTTCAGTTGGATTGATTCTTTCTGGTATGTCGAATCCTGAAAAAGTTCTAAACTTTCTCGATCTTTTCGGTACATGGGATGCAAGTCTGGCGTTTGTAATGGTGGGTGCAATTGCGGTTGCATTTATTCCATTTCAACGAGTTATACGTAAAGCTGAACCAAAAACCATTCTAAATGAACCAATTGATTTGCCTAAACAAACTCAAATTGATTCTAAATTGATCACTGGTAGTTTTATTTTTGGTATCGGTTGGGGGATTGCAGGAATTTGTCCTGCGCCAAGTCTGACCTTGATTGGTTTAGGTTATTATCAAGCAATCTATTTTATTGTTGCGATGTTGGTGGGGATTCTCATTCATCGTAAGGTTGCAGGAGCATAAGATGCACGCAGACATTCAGCATTTTTTTGATGAAAATACCAATACATTCAGTTATGTGGTGAGTGATCCTGTGACACGCCAATGTGCCATCATTGACAGCGTGTTGGATTATGATCCTGCATCTGCGACAACTACAACTGCTCATGCGGATGAAATCATTGCTTACATCCATAATTATAAATTAACGGTTGAATGGATTTTAGAAACGCATGTGCATGCCGACCACCTGACAGCTTCTCAATATTTAAAAGAGCAGTTGGGTGGTAAAATTGCCATGAGCCATAAAATCTCGATTGTGCAAGAAACATTTAGTGCCATCTATAACTTGGATATTAAATATTTCAATTCACATCAATCGTTTGATTATCTGTTTGCAGATCATGAAGCTTTTACAATTGGTGAATTACAAGCCTATAACATCCCTACACCAGGACATACGCCTGCTTGTTTAAGCTATGTGATCGGTGATGCTGTATTTGTAGGTGATACCTTGTTTATGCCTGATTTTGGTACGGCACGTTGTGATTTCCCGAAAGGCAGTGCAGGGCAATTGTTTGATTCTGTGCAAACATTATATGAGTTGCCTGAAGAAACGCGTGTGTTTTTATGCCATGACTATTTACCAGAATCACGTGAACAATATGAACATGAAACACTGCTCAAAACTCAAAAAGAGCAGAATATTCACATTCATACAGGGGTAAGCAAAGCTGAATTCATTGAGATGCGAACCCAGCGTGATGCCACTTTAACGATGCCTAAATTGATTTTGCCATCTATTCAAATCAATATGGATGCAGGTAAGTTTCCACAACCTGAGGCCAACGGCATTCGTTATTTGAAGTTGCCTTTGAATTACTTTAAATAAAATTTTAAGAAAAGCTCATCTTGTTATACTATTGCTTTGACTTATACAAATAGCCTAAGCAATATTATAGGTTTATCTATAAAAAGCACATATAAAATTTGATTTATAAACTCAAAACTCATTAAATAGATCAATCATTTGTATTCAAGTTTAGAGTTTATTTTATGTTGTTAAATTATCAAATCACGCAAAATCAGCCTGAATCTACGTTGCCACCTTTGGTTTTTATTCATGGTTTATTTGGTAGTTTGAGTAATTTAGGCATGCTTGCACGTGCATTTCAAGAACAGCGTACCGTAATTCAATTAGATGTACGCAATCATGGTAAGTCTGTACACCGTGATGACATGAATTATGCAGTAATGGCACACGATGTTTTAGAAACGCTGAACAGCTTGAATATCGAAAAGTTTTCTGTAGTTGGGCATTCAATGGGGGGCAAGGTTGCAATGACTTTAGCACCTCTAGCAGCAGAGCGTTTACAACAATTGGTTTTATTGGACATTTGTCCTTTTGCTTATCCTGAAAACCGTCACGATCAAATTTTTACCGCTTTGTTTGCTGTGCAGGATGCACAAGTTGAAGGCCGCCAAGCGGCGATGGAAATTATGCGTGAGCATCTTCATGAAGAAATGGTCGTGCAATTTTTAATGAAGTCATTTAGCAAAGGGCAATGGCTATTTAACTTAAATGCGTTACATGAACATTATGCAGAAATTTTGTCATGGCAGACTGTGCATAGTGATGTCGATACTTTATTTATTCGTGGTGGTAATTCGCCTTATATTGAGAAGCCTGAGCATTATGCTGCCATTCAAGCACAGTTCCCGCATGCGAAAGTTGAAACTGTCGCGCATGCAGGGCATTGGTTACATGCTGAAAAAACCGCAGAAGTATTGGCATTAATGACGGAGTTTCTAGATTAATCTTGTCGCGCAGTTTGTAGTACTCAATGATCTAAAATGATCCCGATTTTTTTAATCAATTTTTAAGCCAATACTACATTTGGAGTATTGATTTTTATTCGTACTGATCTGCATAGATTAATGGTTTAGCTTTTATCTTTAGCAATAAAAAAGAGCTGATGTTGAATCATCAGCTCTTCATTTTAAACATGAGCAAACTTAAATTGCTTATGCTTTTTCTTCTTCATTGCCAGCAAGTTGCTTCAGCAAATGCTTTTCAAGATAGTGAATATCCATCACTTGTTTGCAGAAGTTTTTATCTTGCAGAATCAAGTCTTTGTGCAAAGGAATATTGGTTTTAATTCCTGTTAAGATGGTTTCATCCAAGGCTTGACGCATGCGCGCAATACTGGTTTCACGATCTTTACCATGCACAATCAGTTTAGCAATCATTGAGTCGTAATACGGCGGAATGCTATAACCTTGGTAGATGTGTGAATCTACACGAACACCTGCACCACCTGGGGCATAGAAGTGTTCAATTTTACCCGGTGAAGGTAAGAAAGTGATTGGGTCTTCTGCGTTAATACGACATTCGATTGCGTGACCACGAATTTCAACCTGATCTTGCTCAATGTCTAAACCTAGACCTGCAGCAATACGCAATTGTTGTTCAATGATATCAATACCTGTCACCATTTCAGTTACAGGGTGCTCAACTTGAACACGTGTATTCATTTCAATAAAGAAGTATTCATCATCTTCAAATAAGAATTCGAAAGTACCTGCACCACGGTATTGCATTAACTTACATGCATTAACACACGCTTCTAAAATATCGGCACGCGCTTGCTCTGGTAAGTTAGGCGCTGGCGCTTCTTCAAGTACTTTTTGGTGACGGCGTTGTAAAGAACAGTCGCGGTCATATAGGTGAATTGCGTGACCGTTACCATCAGCCAATACTTGCACTTCTACGTGGCGTGGCTTTTGTAAGAAACGTTCCATATAGACCGTGTCATCACCAAACCACATTTCTGCATCACGTTGAGCCGCCTGAACCGATTCAAGCAAGGTGTCTACGCGTTCTACAATACGCATACCACGACCACCACCACCCGCCGCAGCTTTTACGATGAGCGGGAAACCAATTTCTTTGGCTTCAGCTAAAGCATTGTGTGGTGTAACGGCATGTGCTGAACCTGGTACAGTCGGTACGCCAGCTTTACGCATTGCAGTAATTGCAGAAACTTTGTTACCCATTAAGCGAATATGCTCAGGGCGTGGACCAATGAAAATGAAACCCGAACTTTCTACAATTTCAGCAAATTCGGCATTTTCAGCAAGGAAACCATAACCAGGGTGAATGGCATCTGCACCTGTAATTTCTGCTGCAGTAATAATTGCAGGAATATTTAGGTAACTTTCGCTGCTCGCACCCGGACCAATACATACAGCTTCATCACAAAAGCGTAAGTGCATCAGGTCTTTATCGGCATCTGAGTAGATACCCACGGTTTTGATCCCTAAAGTTTTGCAAGCTCGGGTGATGCGCAGGGCAATCTCACCACGGTTTGCAATTAAAACTTTTTGCAACATTGTGAATCCCCGAGGTCTTAAGCGCGGTAACGGAAGAGTGGTTGACCAAATTGAATCACTTCGCCATTTTTAACTAGAATTTCTTCAATCACCCCACTTTGAGTTGCTTCAATTGGGTTCATGATTTTCATTGCTTCGATAATACCAAGCGTTTCACCAGCAGAAACAGTTTGACCCACTTTAATGAATGGTGCTTCACCTGGGCTTGGTGCTGCATAGAACACGCCAACCATTGGAGAAGTTTCAACTGCACCACGTGGTGAAGATTTAGGTGCAGATGGTACTTCTGCAGAAGGTGTAGGCATTGCAGGAACTGCTGCCGCCACTACTGGATTTCGACGAGTTAATGCAATCGACTGATCGCCTTCTTTAACTTCAATCGCTTGTAAGTCAGATTCAATCATCAAATCGATGAGTTTCTTGATTTTACGAATATCCATGGACAGTATCCCTAGTTTAAGATTGTGTAGTAGATTGAATTTTTTCAAGAACAAAGTCGAGTGCTACGGCATAGCCTTTTGCACCTAAACCGCAAATTACACCAACGGCTTTGTCTGATAAATATGAATGATGTCTAAACGCCTCACGTGCATGCACATTCGACAAATGGACTTCAATAAATGGAATAGCGACCCCTAACAAAGCGTCACGTACCGCAACAGAGGTATGTGTCAATGCAGCAGGGTTAATAATGATATATTGTGTGCCATCTAACGCGGCTTGATGAATTCGGTCTACAATTGCGCCTTCCCAATTACTTTGGAAAGTATCTATAGAAATTGATGCTTTTTGTGCTTGAGAAATGAGCTGTTGATTTATATCCTCAAGAGTGAGGTAACCATAAACTTCGGGTTCACGCTTTCCTAGCAAATTTAGATTCGGTCCATGAATAACCAAAATGGTCGAACTCATTCCGCTTGCTCCAATAAATAATTGCAATAATACTTTGCAAGATGTCTGCAAAGTTTGCTAATTATGGCATAAAATTCCACATTTTTTTTGTAATTTGTTTAATTTGACGTAGAAAGCGTGTGCCAAAATGAGGCTCTATAATGAAAACTTTGCAGGGAATTCGCAATGTTAAAAAATTACATTTTTAGTTTTTTTTGCTAATATTTATATTCTAAAACAACTGACCAAATCTATTCATTTGTTTTCTGTAACGACTGAGCAAGCGACTAACTTAAGAAGGTTTGATTCGGAATGCCAAAGCCAGAAAACTATCAACATCAATTTCACATTTCTTTATAGCATGATATTTCATTGTCGTTTATAAAAAATACTTTCTCCATTTTTTCAGTTCATGCAAAGTTGATGACCACATAAACCGCAGTAGATCAGTTGATATGTTTTATAATCATCGTTCAAGCGGAAATGGATTCGATAGAAAGCTTATAGCAACAACAAGATATTTTAAAAATCTGACTTTATTTAAATAAAACATAAGTTTAAGTTGAATATTTTGATTGATGTATTTATCTATATTTTAGGCTGTCATGGGTACTTGCGCTGTGTATTAGATTTTGAGTGTGGCGCAGTTGGTTTTATAAACGCTTCAATTAAGTTGTAAGTTGATCACAAGACCTAGCATTAGCACGATCTGCACGGATATCTACCTCATTTAAAAATATGAAGTGGAATTGAACAAAAAAGGTGATGAAAGTTTCAGCTATTTTTTCTAGCCAATGTTCTTCTGCTCAATAGCCCGCAGCATTTACATCATGGATAAAATTTTAGAACGCATTGACCTTTTATTTCAAAAAACCTCTTAAAAATATCGTTATTGTAAAGTTGAACCCTATGTTCGGTATTGGCAAAAGTTATGTGATCTTGTTCTGAAACTCGCCTGAATTGCTATTAACGCTCGCAAAAGCTTAGTCAGTCTGTTGTTTCTCGGCTGTATCTTGGGTAGATGTGTTTTGATTCAATATCAATTGACTCCGTTTCAGATGCGTTTTAATCGCCATCAACGGCGTGTGCAGTTCATGCGCCGCAAAGAGTGCGGTATATTTCATGTTGTTTCACCATCACGCAGATTACAACCTGAAGGAAATACTTTATATAATGGTATATTGTATTTTTGTATATTAATTGGGTAACTTTGCTCAAACTCAGTAAAACTGTATTTATAGCATTATCAATTCATCTAAATCACTTTATAATGTTGTCGCATATTCTGGAGTCGCTGTTATTACCGCTGCGCTAACTTCAAACCTTATTTTTTAAGTCTAATTCTCCTCCTTGATTCGGCTTATAAATCAATATTCTAATTTTTTGTGTCTGAGTAGGCACAGACAATAGGTGCCTACATGGAAATTAAAGTCAATTATTTAGACAACTTGCGTCTTGAAGCTAAATTTGACGATTTTACTGTCATTGCCGATCAGCCCATCCGTTATAAGGGTGATGGCTCTGCACCAGGTCCATTTGATTATTTCCTGGCGTCATCAGCATTGTGTGCTGCATATTTCGTGAAGGTTTATTGCCAATCACGTGATATTCCAACCGACAATATCCGTTTATCACAAAACAATATTGTCGATCCTGAAAACCGCTATAAGCAGATTTTTAAAATTCAGGTGGAATTACCTGCAGATATTTCTGAAAAAGACCGTCAGGGGATTTTACGTTCTATTGACCGTTGTACCGTAAAAAAGGTCGTGCAAACAGGCCCTGAATTTGTGATTGAGCAAGTCGAAAGTATTGATGCTGATGCGCAAGCTTTGCTGATGCCAAACTTGACTTCATCTCATGCGACTTTTATTGAGGGTAAAGATTTACCGCTTGAAGAAACCATTGCCAATATGTCGGGTATTTTGGCAGGTTTGGGCATGAAAATTGAGATTGCCTCATGGCGTAATATCGTACCAAATGTCTGGTCATTGCATATTCGTGATGCGCAATCACCAATGTGTTTTACCAATGGTAAAGGTGCGACCAAAGAAAGTGCGTTGGCATCTGCTTTAGGTGAATTCATTGAGCGTTTGAACTGTAACTTCTTCTATAACGATCAGTTTTGGGGCGAAGAAATTGCCAATGCCGAGTTTGTGCATTATCCAAATGAAAAATGGTTTAAGCCTGGCCCAAATGGTGAATTGCCTAAAGAAATTTTAGATGAATATTGCCTAGAAATTTATGACCCTGAAGATGAATTGCTTGGTACACATCTATATGACACTAACTCAGGCAATACTGAGCGTGGTATTTGTTCATTGCCATTTGTACGTCAATCCGATGGTGAAACGGTATATTTTCCATCAAATTTAATTGAAAATTTATATTTAAGTAATGGGATGAGTGCAGGCAACACGCTTGCAGAAGCTCAAGTGCAGTGCCTGTCTGAAATTTTTGAGCGTGCAGTCAAGCGCGAAATTATTCAGGAAGAAATGAGCCTGCCTGATGTGCCACAAGAAGTATTGGCAAAATACCCAAGTATTGTTGCTGGCATTCAGGCGCTAGAAGAGCAAGGTTTCCCTGTATTAGTCAAAGATGCTTCATTGGGTGGTCAGTTCCCTGTCATGTGTGTGACCTTAATGAACCCACGTACAGGCGGTGTATTTACTTCGTTTGGTGCGCATCCTAATTTTAAAGTGGCTTTAGAACGTAGTTTGACTGAGTTATTGCAAGGGCGCAGTTTTGAAGGTCTGAATGACTTGCCACAACCAACGTTTAGCAGCAATGCAGTTACAGAGCCAAATAACTATGTTGAACATTTCATTGACTCAAGTGGTGTGGTGTCGTGGCGTTTCTTTAGTGCGCAGGCAGATTTTGAGTTTGTAGAGTGGGATTTCACCAACAATGGTCAATATAGCAATGTAGAAGAAGCCGAGGCTTTATTTACGATTCTGGAAGATTTGGGCAAAGAATCCTATATGGCGGTATATGAACACTTAGGTGCAACTGCTTGCCGAATTTTAGTGCCCGATTATTCAGAAGTGTATTTGGTGGAGGACTTGATTTGGGATAATACCAATAAAGCCTTGCTTTACCGTGAAGATATTTTGAATTTACACCGTTTGGATGACGCCCAACTTGAAGCTTTGGTTGAGCGCTTGGAAGAATGTGAGCTAGATGACTATACCGAAATTAAAACCTTAATTGGCATTGAATTTGATGACAATACCGTTTGGGGACAACTCACCATCCTTGAATTAAAATTGTTGATTTATTTGGCATTAGAACAGTTTGAAGAAGCTAAAGATTTAGTCGAAGCATTCTTACAATACAACACTAATACCGTAGAGCGTGGCTTGTTCTATCAGTGTATGAATGTTGTGCTTGAAGTTATTTTAGATGATGAAATGGATATTGCCGATTATGCAGTCAATTTCCGCCGTATGTTTGGCAATGAACGGATGGATGCAGTTATGGGTTCTGTTGAAGGCAACGTACGTTTCTATGGTCTCACCGAAACCAATATGCAGCTTGAGGGTTTAGATCGTCATTTACGTTTAATCGACAGCTACAAAAAACTACATAAAGCACGTGCTAAGTTTGTCGGACTAAATGAAGGTTGATATTGCTTAAATCAGATCATGCTCATCCAAATAATCATCACAAGAAGATGGTTGTTTGGATGAGCGGTTTTATAAATATCTTTTCTTTACGTAATTGAAGTATATAGAAGCGCAATTAAAGACGAATCAGATCACAACTAAAAAAGCACTAATCGCCAAGTGCCAATAAGCCTTCCCAGCTAAAATAATTAGGGCTTAAATGGCTGCGCTGCATTGCCCAGGTGCGGTCTTGTAATTTACATGCGCCAATAGCAAGTTTTTGCATACCATATTTATTTTTCACGGTATCTAATACTTGCTGTAATTGTTCCTGTTTTTCAATGACGTGCGTATCTGTAAGTAGGTCGGGAATATAGCCTTGCTTTGGCTCAAGTCCTGTTAAAATCACACCACATTTTTTAAAGACAATGCCTTCTTGAAATAGGGTAGAGATATGCTTCATGATGGCTTTGTTCATGATTAAGGCAGAATCTGTTGGTTCATTAAAGGCAATAGTCACCGATTGATTGTAAAAAGCTTGGCGCTGATCAAAACGACTGGATTGCGCAAAAACAATCATACAGGAACATAAACTTTTTTCTTTTCTAAGCCTCTGCACTGCAGATTGTAAATAATCGCTCAGTGCTTCCGAAAGTGCATGAATGTCGGTGACTCGTTGTCCAAAAGAACGTGAGCTGATGATTTGCTGTTTACTCGCTGTGGTTTGTTCTAGTTCAATACACGGCGTACCTGTTAGCTCCAATATGGTTTTTTTCATTAAAATTGAAAATTTACGTTCCATTTGCTCAGGATCACTGATCGCTAAATCAAATACAGAATGAATCTTTAAAGTATGCAGTTTTTTTGCAAGTTTTCGGCCCACGCCCCAGACTTCATCAACATCAATGAGTTGAAGTAAGGCTTCTTTGCTACATAAATCCATATCTATTAAATTGCACACGCCGTTGAAATAGCTATTTTTCTTGGCAATATGATTGGCCAGTTTTGCTTCCGTTTTACTATGACCGATACCCACACAGACAGGCAAAGCCAGCCATTTCCATAAAGTTGCTTTAATTTCTTGTGCCAATTCATTTAAATCGGTTTGAGAATACGAACTCAGTTCAATAAAGGTTTCATCAATTGAATAAATTTCAATGTCTTTGGCACTAACAAACTGTTGAATCGTATTATTAAAACGTCTGGACATTTCCGCATAGAGTGCATAGTTACTTGAAAAGACAGCAACATCATGTTGTTGAATCAATTCTTGAACTTGGTAAAAGGGCACAGCCATTTTAATGCCAAGTTGTTTGGCCTCTTCGGAACGTGATACCACGCAACCATCGTTATTGGAGAGCACCACCACAGGACGATGATTCAAATGTGGTTGAAACAACCGCTCACAGCTCACATAACAATTATTGATGTCAATCAGCGCAAAAATTTGCTTTAAAGGTTTCATGTATATTCTGCTTATTTGGCTTTTATTATGGTGTGCGGGTTTAAGCCATCAGGTTTTTTAAGTTCCAAGTCACCACGGCAAAGACTTCAAACGTTTGCCCATCTTTCAAATAAATACTGTCATAGTCAGGGCTTTCAGCTTTGAGCCAAGCATCAGGCAAAGTAGCAGGGTCGTAGTCTTCACCAAAATGTTCAGCCAATTCACTTTTGGACATTTTGGCTGTAATCATCAGGCGTTTAATAGTCAGGTCTTTTTGGTCGATTAATGCAACCACAATGCTGCGGTGTTTGGCTTCTTTGCTACGATCTACCAATACAATATCGCCGTATTCAAGCCCTGCGTTTACCATAGAGGTGGTGCGTACCACATTTAAAAAGGTCGCATTTTCATTGGAAATGAGATATTCATTCAAATCAATATTTTTATCAATATAGTCTTGAGCAGGTGAAGGAAAACCTGCAGGAATAGATTCAACAGCAACTGGAAGCGGTAAAACGGTACGTTTGCAAACAGGCTGAAACTCATATTCATTCAGCAATTCTATCTGTTCTAGAATGGCATTCAAGGTTTGGCTAGGCTTACCATCCATACCCATGATTTTTTGTAATGACGCCCAAGCACCATCAGAGAAGTAAATAGGTAACTTCTTAGACATGAGATTACTCCTACGCAACGAGGCGTGTTTGAAGTGAAATTTGATGTGTTGATAGCATAGCTGAAAATGTGATTAAGATTCAATCTACCTGTATGGTTGATTGTTAGATATAGATAAGGCTCTACGATTGCATAGCTATACAAACACAAGCCTTTCCATTAGGATTTTTCTATCGCAGCAGCATATTTAGAGATTGGCGTGCATATTGTTGAAGACATTTATTTAACGAATGAAGAAGTTGAATCTTTGCTGTTGGGATTAATCAATTCAGAACTTGAACCTGAGTTTTTAATGCAGGATTTCATGAAACATCAGGTCTGGTCTACCGTTAATTAAATAGCTCTGCATCCATCTAAAAATGATTGTTGGACGTGGATGACGGGGAATATACGACTACACAATGCTGATTAGGTTAAGGAATATTGCAAATGACCACAATCACACCTAATTTAGGTCATGGCATGGGCAGTGACTGGGAAAATAAAGATTGGGTTCATATTACAGTTCCAGAATTACACCACCTGCAACCTTATTATCCATGTTTGCAAGGGAGTGTTCAGATTCTGTGGTGTAGTCCACGCCCATTTTCTTCGGCAGTGTTGGTTGAAGTCATGCAGGCTTTAGCCAGTACAGGCCAAACAAATCTTCACCCCTATTTTATTAAGCGTAGCCATCGTTCATTTCGTCGTGCCCAAGATATTTTACAAGAGCATGCTGTTTTACAACATTTAGCCAGTAAAAATATTCCTGTTGCGACATTAATTAGCTCTAATTGCGGACAAACCGCTTTAGAAGTGGGCGATTGGACTTATGAGGTTTATGAAAAAGCAGCTGGCTTTGATTTATATATCGATCAGCAATCGTGGACGCCTTTTTTCTATACAGAACATGCCGCTAAAGTGGGGAGTTTGCTTGCGAAACTGCATATCGCCATGCAGGATTTTCCTGAGTTACACGGCAGATCGACTCGTTATTTGGTCTCGAATCAGCAGCTTTTAGAAAGTGAAAATATTGTAATGGCTATTCAGCAACGTATTGATAATAGCCCTGAATTGAGTCGTTATTTTGCCGATAAAAACTTAGATGCCGTTTTTTTAGAGCGCATATTTCAGACGCATCGTAAAATTAAGCATGTATTGCAGCAAGTGACTAAAATTTGGACGCATAATGATTTGCATGCTTCCAATTTGTTTTGGTCTACGCAAAGTGCCGATGCCAATATTACAGCGGTGATTGATTTTGGCTTATCGGATCGAAATTCAGCGCTATACGACCTTGCGATAACGATTGAGCGTAACTTTATAGATTGGCTGGCTTTAGAACATACGTCACAAATTAGTGTTGATGAAGCGGGTTTAAGCGCGTTTTTACAAGCGTATTTTGCAGAAATATACCCACAACAAGACTTTAGTATTTTGCCAGAACTGCTAAAAATTGTGCATTTGGATTTCGCATTTTCAGAACTTGAATATTTTGTCGGGATTACCCAAAACCTGAAACATGCCGATGCTGCTTATTATGATTGGATTGTTGGACATGTAAATTGGTTTTTTACAGAGCAAGGACAGCAATTTATCCAGACTTTTACTCGGTTCCTTCAACGCGAATTGTCATAATCTGCACAGCTAAATGCCTCAAGCATCACCACTTTTTTAATGCAAGATTTTATATGTACAATTGTAAATTCAAACAGAATATATTCACTGCGCCTTTAAAAATCTTCATTCTGTCATCGCTGTGTTGGGTACCTTGGGTTGATGCAGAAAATGGCATTCAATAACTTGATACGATTGTTATCACAGCCAATGAAACCACGCCGTATTTTAGTTCTACAGTAAAAACTGTAGGGTTTGGGTACAAATCGTTTACAAAAAAAAGCCTGCCTCTATTTCTGTTATTACTGCAGATATGGAATTGCCGATCAATTTAATTTATGGCTTGAGTGTACAACATAGCTCTGCTGCTGGAACAGGAGTACATTTAGAAATATTTCAACTGCCAATCATCACTATAACTGCTGAAAAGCAGGATGAACGTCATTCTTCATCTCAAGCGATTACACAGTTCAAGCACAATTGACTAGGTCTTAATTGAGAAGTGTCCGTTTTAATTGGGGGCTATTACACAACATCAATTCACTGACAACCTACGTGTTAATGCTAACTGAACCTTACTGGGTTTGTCGGATAGTCTCTCAGAATATTGACTCTCCGACAAACCCGGTACGGTTCAACTGGATTTACAACAGGCATTCAGCTAAATAAAACGTTAAATCTAAAAGACCCAAAATTTTTCTGGGTCTTTTTTTATGAGAATAGATAATATTTTAAACAACGGTCACTTCTTGCTGATAAATACAGGATTGCGCAATCTGTTTTTTTTTGGCTGCGGTCATTTCAATATTTTCCCATTTATCCATCTGCTGCAGGAGCCAGATAAAATCATCGACTTTCGGTTCGGCACTTTCCCCAACAAAATTCCGGATGATATTCTTGATCTTGTAAAAGTCATAGACATGCCGCTGGGCGGAACATTCAAACTGAATAATCTGATAGTCTACCAGCATGTCCCATACTTCTGATAAATCACTGCGCTGCTTTAAATCATCCTGCGCTTTTTGTACTGCCTTGACCACTGCCTCTACAGTAAATGGATGCTGTTCTGCCCATTCCTGGGTCATGGCCAAGACTTTATCGGCAACTTTTGGAATGACATTCTGGCTTGCCGCGACGATAAAACTATAGCCTTCAAGTTTGGCCTGAATATTCCAGGGTTCTCCCACGCAAAAGCCATCAAATACCTGTTCTGCGATTCCTTTTACCATGGAAGGCGGTGGAGAGGTCATCAGCTGGATATTCTTGGCCAGTTGTGGATCAGTCAGCGCCAGCCATTCTTTTAAGCAGTAATGGTGAATCGAATATTTATAGACATAGGCCAGATTGATGGGATGATCCTGTTGTAAAGCCAGTACCAGTTTCCTTGAGGTACTTTTTTCATCATCCCCTGGCTGGATGCCGAGTTCATAACACAGATCTTGGCGCAGGCTAATAAAGGCCTGATTCACGCTCAGTACTAGAGGGGTTTGCAAAGCCACCTGTAACTGGTCTGTGCCCAAGGCAGCAGCGGGCAGCATGGCAGACAAGCAATGTGCAGCATCCAGAAAGCCATAGGCCAGACGGTCACGCAAACTTGACCAGGAGGCTTCACGGATTAAATTGATGGTTAATCCTTGCTCAGCAAAATACCCCTGTTTTTCGGCCCAGAGAATGGCAACACAATCAAGTAAAGGAATATAGCCAATATTGAGTTCAGTTTTTTCTAATGTGGACATATGCTTTTCCTTATTGGCCCAATAACAGCTTCTGTGCATCAAGTAAGCGTCTGGCCATTTCACCAATGGTAATCCGGTGACTCATGGCATTTTTACGCAATAAAGCAAAAGCTTGCTCTTCCGTTAATGCATGCAGCTGGATGAGCAACGCTTTGGCTTTATCAATATCTTTACGATCAGTCAGCTTGTCCTGGGTTTCTTTTAAATCATCGAGCAGCTTTTTATGCTTACGAAACTGCTCAATGGAAATTTCCAGAATGCTTTCCAATTTGGTGGGATCAATACCATCGACAATATAGGCCGTGATTCCGGCATCAATCGCACTCTTGATGGTGTCTTTATTGGAGTTCTGGGTAAACAGCACGGTCGGGAGTTCATATTGGCTGACACAACTTTCAATAATATCCCGATGCGGATGATCCATATTCAACAGGATCACATCTGCATGAATGCCTTTGACATGTACCATATTCAGGTCATTCAGGATTAAGCAGGCCACCACCTGAAAATCATGTAAAAGCAGGGATTCCTGGATGAATTGGGCACGCTCCAGATCATCATCAATAAGAGCTATTCGTAATTTGGACATGGAATATTTTCAAGTAAGGCCTAAGGAATATTCAAGCACGAATAAAGCAAAAAACATGCCATTAATTTGGTGCATAAAAGTCCGCTGATGTATTCAATTTAGTGCACAACTTAAGGTGCAACAGCCGTCAAGTGCTCAAAATGAAGCATTTGGCTGGATGATTTGTCGTTAATTAGGCGTTTCTACTTTAATAGAAGTTGGCACGATTTATGCTTTTATTAAATCGTCAAAGATGACTTTCAATACTAACAACGGCCAACGATGTCCGTTCTGATCGTAATCGCACTCTCAAGGAGTGTGATTGAAGTTTCGTTCAGCACAGGATAAATGACATGGTCAGTTGTTCAGCAATACAAAACGCATCAGCGTTACAACCTTTCGTCCAGCAAGACAAGCAGCCAGGACGCGGTCTTTACAACATATTCAATCAGCAGACATATCAATGCCTAGACTTGATATGTGGCTTTTTATCATCTTTAAAAAAACAGTAATTGGAGTGCAGATATGAAAATTCTCATGATTGGGCATGGCATGGTGGGGCATAAATTCATCGAATCTGTACTTGAACAGGCCGGTGATGACGTCGAGTTGACCATTTTGGCGGAAGAGCCGCATTTGGCTTATGATCGGGTACATTTAACTGAATACTTTAGCGGCAAGACAGTTAAAGACCTCAGTCTTTGTCGTAGTGATTTTGCCGATGCCTATGGCATTGATTTGCGTCTTAATACCAAAGCAGTTGAAATTGATCAGCTCAATAAAACCGTCACCACCAGCCAGGGTGATGTGCTGAGTTTTGACAAGTTGATTCTTGCCACCGGCTCTTATGCCTTTGTACCGCCAATCCCGGGCAATGACCGTCAGAATTGTTTTGTTTACCGCACCATTGAAGATCTTGATGCCATTCGTGCAGCTAGCCTGAATGCAAAAACCGGCGTGGTGATTGGCGGCGGTTTATTGGGTCTGGAAGCAGCAAAAGCGCTGCGAGATCTGAATCTGGAAACCCATGTCGTAGAATTTGCTCCGCGTCTGATGGCGGTTCAGATTGATGATCTGGGCGGCCGGGTACTGCGCTCTAAAATTGAAGACCTGGGTGTCAAGGTGCATACTCAAAAGGCCACATCAAGCATTGAAGATGGTGACAGCGCCCAGCATGTAATGAAGTTCGGAGATGGGTCGGTACTTGAAACTGACATCATTCTGTTCTCGGCCGGTATTCGTCCGCGTGATGAACTGGCGCGCCAGAGTGGTCTGCTGATTGGTGAGCGTGGCGGCATCATCATTAATGATTATTGCCAGACCTCACATCCGGACATTTATGCCATTGGTGAATGTGCACTTTGGGACAATAAAATTTATGGTCTGGTTGCACCGGGCTATGACATGGCGCGTATCGCGGCGAAACATGTACTGGGCCAAGAGAGTCATGCATTCGCTGGCGCAGACATGAGCACCAAACTCAAACTGATGGGCGTGGATGTTGCTTCTATTGGTGACGCACATGCCATGTCCCCAGGTGCCTTGAGCTATTTCTATGCTGATGAAGCCGCGCAGGTTTATAAAAAAATCGTGGTGTCAGCAGATAAGACCAAGCTACTCGGTGCGGTGCTGGTGGGCTGTGCCAAAGAATATAGCGATCTTTTACAAATGATGCTGAATGGTCTGGCTGTACCGGAGCAACCGGAAAGCCTGATCATGCCGGGCTTTAATCAGTCAACTTCCAAATCGGGTGGCAGTGGTGTCGATTTATTGCCTGACAGTGCGACCATCTGTTCATGTAATAACGTTTCCAAGGCGGATATCTGTTCAGCCATTGATGGTGGTGCAACTTCATTGGGTGCACTGAAAAAATGCACACAGGCTGCAACGGCGTGCGGTGGCTGTGCACCACTGGTAACGCAGGTTCTCAAATCTGAATTACAGCGTCAGGGTGTCACGGTGAACAATCACCTGTGCGAACACTTTGCCTATTCACGTCAGGAACTGTATCACCTGGTACGCGTGCATGAAATCAAGACATTCTCTGACCTGATTCAGCAACATGGGCACGGCATGGGCTGTGATATCTGCAAACCGACTGTAGCCAATATTCTGGCATCTTGCTGGAATGATTTTGTGCTAAAACCAAGTCATGCCGGTTTGCAGGATAGCAACGACTACTACCTCGGCAATATCCAGAAAGATGGTTCTTATTCGATTGTGCCACGTGTGGCAGGCGGCGAGATTACTCCGGATGGCCTGATTACCATCGGTCAGATCGCCAAAGATTATGGTCTATATACCAAAATTACGGGCGGACAACGAATTGACATGTTTGGTGCACAGGTACATCAACTGCCTGAAATCTGGGAAAAACTGATCAATGCCGGTTTCGAGTCTGGACATGCCTACGGCAAATCCTTACGTACGGTGAAATCTTGCGTGGGCAGTACCTGGTGCCGTTTTGGAGTCGATGATTCTGTCGGCTTGGCGATTTTCCTGGAGAATCGTTATAAAGGCCTGCGTTCACCACATAAAACCAAAATGGCAGTATCCGGCTGTACCCGTGAATGTGCAGAAGCACAGAGCAAGGATGTCGGTGTCATTGCCACCGAAAAAGGCTGGAATCTATATGTATGCGGCAATGGCGGCATGAAACCGCGCCATGCTGAACTGCTCGCTTCGGATCTGGATACTTCCACCCTAATCAAATATATCGACCGCTTCTTTATGTTCTATATCCAGACGGCGGACCGTCTGCAGCGCACCAGCGTATGGCGTGACAATATGGAAGGCGGTCTGGACTATCTGAAAGATGTCATTGTGCATGATTCACTAGGCATTGCTGCTGAACTGGAAAACCGTATGCAGCATGTGATTGGCACTTATCAGGATGAATGGCGCACCGCGATTGAAGATCCTGAAGTACGCAAACGCTTTAAGACTTTTATTAATGCCAAAGCAGCCGAGCAGAATGACCCGCATATTCAGTTTGCACCTGTACGTGGCCAGATTCGTCCAAAGACAGAAGCTGAACGTGATTTAAACCGTATTCCAGTGGTTGAAGCCTAAATACCACAGTCAGGGAGAATGAAAATGACAATTTTAAAAGACATGAACGAACTGAACTGGTACGAAGTCTGCAATCTGGATGAGATCACTCCGAATACCGGTGTGGCAGCCCTGATTGAAGATCAGCAGATTGCAATTTTTCGCGTGGGTCAGGAACAGCGGGTGTATGCACTCAGCAATCAAGATCCATTTAGTCTGGCCAATGTCATGGCACGTGGCATTCTGGGTGATCTGCAAGGTGAGCGTGTAGTCGCATCCCCAATTTATAAGCAGCATTTCAGTCTGGTGACCGGCCGTTGTCTGGAAGAGCAAGACCAGAAATTACTGGTATTTCCAACCCGAATTGAAAATGGCAAAGTTCTGGTGAGTCCGACTCCACAAAAGACCTATATTTCCAGTAATGGTCAGAACACAGAGCGTTTAAAACTGGTACTGGTCGGAAATGGGCTGGCGGGCATGCGCTGTCTGGAAGACTTGCTGGATATGGCGCCAGATCGTTATGACATGACCGTGATTGGGGAAGAGCCATGGGGCAATTACAACCGGATCATGTTGTCACCGGTATTGTCTGGTGAGAAAAGCTTTGCAGAAATTATGCTGCATTCAGCCGACTGGTATGCCGAAAAAGGCATTCGATTCATCGCTGGAGATGCTGCCAGCTCTATCGACCGTTCACGTAAGCAGGTTCATACCGAAAAAGGTGAAATCGTTGCTTATGATCGTCTGATCCTCGCTACTGGTTCCAAACCCTTTATACCACCAATTTCAGGTGCTGAACTTGAAGGCGTGATTAGCTTCCGGGATATTCAGGATGTTAACCACATGCTGGATTACTGCAAAACCAAGCAAAATGCCGTCGTGATTGGAGGTGGGTTGCTGGGTCTAGAAGCAGCTTATGGACTGAAGCAGCAGGGGATGAATGTAACTGTGCTGCATCTGATGGACCGTATTATGGATCGTCAACTGGATATGAAAGCCAGTCAAATGCTGAAAAAATCAATTGAAGATAAAGGCATCCGAATCATCACTGAAGCCAACACCGAAGAGCTGCTCGGTATAGACGGCCACGTGACTCAACTGCGTTTAAAAGACGGGACAGTGCTGGATGCTGATTTGGTAGTTTTTGCCGTCGGGATTCGACCAAATAAAACTCTGGCTGAACAGGCTGGCTTGCGCTGCAATCGTGGAGTACTGGTGAATGACACCATGCAAACCTATGACCCGAGTATTTATGCAGTGGGTGAATGTATTGAGCATCGTGGTCAGACTTTTGGATTGGTTGAACCCTTATGGGGACAAGCCTTTATCTGTGCGACGCATCTGGCTGAACATGGCCGACTGACCTTTAAGGCACCGACTGTTCCGACCCAACTCAAGGTCAATGGATGTGATGTCTTCTCGGCCGGAAATTTTGAACCTCAGGATGATTTTGAAGATATCGTGCTGAATGATGAAAAACGTCAAATCTATAAACGGATCATTATCCAGCAGGACAAGGTCATTGGTGCTGTGCTATTTGGCGATACCGAAGATGGAGCTTGGTATGCAGAACTGATTGCGGACCAGACACCAATTAGCAATATCCGCAGCAAACTGCTTTTTGGTCGGGATTTTGCATTCAAAAAGGCAGTGTAATCGGATAAATCTCCTCCAACCCCTCTTGGATAAAGAGGGGAACCTCCCTCCTTTGCTAAAGGAGGGTTGGGGAGAATTAAAGCATTTAAGACATAGAAAAAATTTAAATCAAACCTGTAAAAGCTAGATATCAGCGTTTTGGTGAAACAAGTGAATTTGGATGATTAAGGAGCGCAGCAGCAATGAATAGTATTCCGGTTATGGAACTACATAGCTCTACTGAATCCCAAATAAAAACCACTCAGACGACCTGTCCTTATTGTGGAGTAGGCTGTGGTGTCATCGCGCACGTAAGCCAAACCTCGATGGGTGAAAAGGTTCAGATTGAAGGCGATGTTCAGCATCCTGCGAACTTGGGCAAGTTGTGTATTAAAGGCAGTCATCTTGCCGATACACTTGGCTTAAAAACCCGGCTTCTACATCCGATAACAGGTCGAAAAGAGCAGCGGCAAATAAGCACTTGGGATCATGCCATTTCAAGTATTGCCAATAAATTTCAGCAATGTATTGATCAGTATGGACGTGACAGCATCGCCTTTTATGTCTCCGGCCAGCTTTTGACTGAAGACTATTATGTGGTGAACAAGTTTGTAAAAGGCTATCTGGGTACTGCCAATATTGATACCAATTCAAGACTGTGTATGTCTTCTGCTGTGGCGGCACATAAAGGGGCTTTCGGCGAAGACTTGGTACCGGCCAGCTACACAGATTTTGAGCAGACAGAAATGGTGGTCTTGGTGGGTTCCAATACCGCCTGGTGCCATCCGGTGCTTTATCAGCGCATTATGAAAGCTAAAGAAGAGCGGGATTTATTTGTGGTGGTGATTGACCCGCGCTTTACTGCAACCTGTGAAGCGGCAGACTTACACTTGCCGATTTTACCGGGTCAGGATGTCGCGCTGTTTAATGGTTTGTTGCAGTATCTTCAGCAAAATGGTCATGCCGATCTTGATTTTGTTACGCGACATACGAAAGGTCTGGAGCAGGCGCTTGCCAGCAGCTTGACAGAGTCATCACTTGAAAGCGTGGCAAAACGTACCGGTATTGCTATTGAAAAATTAATCTTATTTTTTCAGAAATTTGCCCAGACCGAAAAAATCATGAGCCTGTTTTCCATGGGCGTAAACCAATCCTCTCAAGGCGTAGACAAGGCCAATAGCATTATCAACTGTCATTTATTGACAGGAAAAATAGGCCAACCCGGTTCAGCACCTTTTTCCATGACCGGACAGCCGAATGCCATGGGTGGACGGGAAGTCGGGGGGCTGGCCAATATGCTGGCCAGCCATCTGGATTTGGATAATCCGCAGCATCAGCAACTGGTGCAGGATTTCTGGCAAAGCCCGGTTATCGCGCGGCAGCCCGGATTAAAAGCAGTAGATTTATTTCAAGCAGTGGAAAGCGGGAAAATCAAGGCCATCTGGATTATGGCCACCAATCCGATCGTGAGTTTGCCCGATGCAGATCAGGTTAAACGCGCTCTGGAGAAATGTGAATTTGTGGTGGTTTCCGATATTTGTCTCGACACCGATACCACGCAATATGCCGATGTACTGTTACCGGCACTGGGTTGGGGCGAAAAAGATGGCACAGTTACCAATTCGGAGCGCCGTATTTCTCGGCAAAAGGCTTTTTTGCCGGCTCCGGGTGAAGCCAAAGCAGACTGGTGGACTATTTCCCGGGTGGCTAAAGCTTTAGGTTTTCGCGGTTTTGACTTTAAAAATAGCCATGACATTTTTCTGGAACATGCCCGTTTATCTGCCTATCAGAATGGTTCACTTTCGCAACGCGCAGATACGCCAAATTTCCGCTATTTCAACCTGCAAGGTTTAACTCATCTCGGTTTTGCGGAATATCAGAATCTGGCACCGATTCAGTGGCCGGTCTGGGATAAGCAAGAAGTTCATCAGATTGGTCAACTATTTAGTCAAGGCCAGTTTAGTCATGTAGATGGCAAAGCCAGATTGGTGCCGACGATTGCAGCCGATCCGGTACATGCTATTTCTGCTGAATATCCTCTGATTCTAAATACCGGACGCATTCGTGATCAATGGCACACCATGAGCCGTACCGGATTATCTGCCAGTTTATCCCAGCATCGTGCCGAGCCTTATTGTGAGCTGCATCCGCACGATGCGCTAAAATATGGCCTGAAAGATGCCGAGCTGGTCGAGGTGAAATCCGCTTGGGGAAGTTGTGTACTCCGTGTGCAATTTTCACAAAATATGCGACGTGGCCAGATTTTTGCACCGATTCACTGGAACGACCAGTTTGCGTCCGATGCGCGGATTGGAAAAGTGGTGAATCCGGTGGTTGACCCGATTTCTGGCGAGCCAGAATTTAAGCATACTCCGGTGATGATCCAGCCGTTTTATACCCAGTGGCAGGGCGTGTTGTATGTACGGGAAGGCTTTGAACAGCAGATTCAGACCATGATTGAAAATACGGTGTGGTGGAGCAAAATTCAAACCACTCAGGCCATCCGTTATGAATTGGCAGACCGTCGCCGTTTTTCTGACATCACCGGGCAGATCAAGAGCCTGTTAGCCTTTGATGATGAAAGCTTTGAATGGCTGAATCTCGAAGATCAAACGGCGCATATCAGTCATAGTGTGGTGCTTCAGGATGGCCAGTTAATTGCCAGTTTTTATATCGCACCGGCGGCACTATTGCCAGATCGTGACTGGGTGGCTGGCCTGTTTAGACGTGAACGTCTGAGTGCATTGCATCGTAAAGCATTGCTGGCAGGTCAGGCCATGTCGATGGGAAATAGTGAAGGGGCATTGGTCTGTAGCTGTTTTAAGGTCGGCAAGAACCGAATTATTCAAACCATTAAAGATAAAAATATCACGCATGAAAAACAGGTGACTGCATGTCTAAAAGCCGGAGGAAATTGCGGTTCATGTTTGCCAGAAATTAGAGGCCTGATTAAAGCCTGCCAGACGGAGTACATAGAATGAAAAGAAAAGCAGTTAAAACGGTGTCTTATCCGGAAACCGACGTGGTGATTCTGGCCGGAGGTTTAGCGCGGCGCATGAATGGCATCAATAAATTGCTGCACAAATTTGATGATGAAATCCAGCTGATTAAAATCCATCAGCAACTGAAGTCCCGGGCAAGCAAAGTCTGGGTCAATAGCCATCGGGATCACTCTATTTATAAACGGATGATTCCTTCGATTGATTTTTATCAGGACGATGAACCCGGCTTTCATGGACCATTGATGGGCATGAAGAGTGCCTGGTCACATGTACAATCTGATTATGTGCTGTTCGTACCTTGTGACGTGACCTATATTCCCAAAAAGGTCATTTCACGTTTACATCAGGCCTTGCAACGACATCCCTTATGTGAAGTGGCGGTAGTTGAAATCAATGAAAAGGCATTGTTTCCATTCTGTCTGATGAAACACAGCAGCTTACCCACGCTTATACAACATCTTGAAAATGATCAGCACAGTTTAAAACTCTGTTTTGCTGACATGCACATGCAGCGGGCAAGCTTTAAAAATCGTGCCCTGTTTTTTCACAGTATTAATTCATTTGATGAGCTACAGCAGCATCAACAGCTTAACTTTCTCTAGCGTTTAAAATGCTAAAAGTCGAATTATCATATTCTGGTTCACCAAAATATTGCTTTTTTTATTTTTCGAGCGAACTTTTGGACTAAAAAAGAACAAATATTACCCATTAATATTCATTAAACATAAATTTGTGCAAAGTTGGAACACTTATTGCTCATTCATTGTGAAGAAATAGGGTAGTAAATCAAGACTGTTAAATAACCGTGCAGATCTCATCATGGACCGCAGCAATGAACAGCATGACAGCTTTAGCACCTCGCAGTATCTTTCAGGATCAGTTTGGACGCCAGAAACGTAAGTTGCGGATCTCGGTGACTGACCGTTGTAATTTCAAATGCAGCTATTGCATGCCTGAACATCCGGAATGGATGAATAAAAAAGATTTGCTCAGTTTTGAAGCCCTGTATGCTTTTTGCGAGTTTATGGTGCGACACGGGATTGAGCAGATCCGGGTGACGGGTGGCGAACCGTTGATGCGTCAAGGCATCGTTCATTTTATTGCCCGCTTACAGACATTGAAAGCCTTTGGCCTGAAACGTATTTCCATGACCAGCAATGGCCATTATTTAAAAGATTATGCTCAGGCGCTTAAACAGGCAGGACTGGACGACATGAATATCAGTCTGGACAGTCTTGATCCAAAGCAGTTTCAGCAACTGACCCAAAAACAGTTACAGCCTGTACTTCAAGGAATTTCTGCTGCGCAGCAGGCAGGGTTGTCCGTCAAGATCAATAGTGTGCTGATCAAAGGCATCAATGACAATCAGATTATTCCTTTGGTGAAATGGGCACAGCATCAGGCTGTAGAACTGCGTTTTATTGAGTTTATGCCCCTCGATGGCGATCAGAAATGGAATCCGTCTGATGTCATCAGTGAGCAAGATATCTTGGATCAACTGAAAACCGAATTTGATGTCCGGGTATCTCAAGGACAAGGCGCCAATCCAGCCCGTGGCTATTTGGTCAATGGGCAGCCTTTGGGGATTATTACCACCATTACCCATTCATTTTGCAGTGATTGTGACCGTCTGCGCCTCAATGCCCAAGGTGAATTTTATAACTGTTTATTTGCCAGACAAGGCCTGAACCTTAAGGCAGATATCGAACAACTGGCGCTGGATCATTTCGCCACACAGACATTTCAGCACAAGCTCCACGCTTATATCTGGCATAAAGAGGCCGGCTTCCATGCGATCCAGCAATCACCAATACAAAAGCCGATCCGAAAAATCAGCATGCACAGCATTGGAGGGTAAATATGTCACTCACTCAGCAAAAATTAATTCATATCAAAATAGAAGCCTTCGGTGCGATTGAACGACAAATTCCCGCAGATTTAAATTTGCAATGCGAGTCTGAAATTCATGTTTCTGAAGTCCTGAACCAGTTGCTATCCCTCTATCCCGATATACAGCCCATGCTGGAACGTTGTGCCTGTGCAATCGGTGAAGACATTATTTCCAGACAGAATGTTTTAAATCGTGACAGTACGCTGGTGCTGTTATCGCCGGTAGCAGGAGGCTGAGATGCAACTCAAGTCACTAAAACAATTTGCCCGAATCCAGCAGACTGCTTTTAGTCTGGAGGATTTTGATGGTATTCAGCATTTTCCGGAATGTGGTGGAATCGGCATCTTTGTCGGAACAGTACGTAACCATCATCAGGGGAAAGCTGTGCGTGCCCTGAAATATACCGCCTATGCGCCTGTGGCTGAAAAAATGATTCGTGAAATTGAACAGCAGATCCAGATCAAATACCAGGTGTCTTATGTGCGGGTAGTGCACCGTATTGGTGAGCTGGAGGTTGGGGAAACAGCCATTATTGCTATGGCTTATGCGGCCCATCGTCGTGAGGCCTTCGCTGCCTGTGAGGAAGCTGTGGAACGGGTGAAGCATGAGGTTCCGGTCTGGAAAGAAGAGTTTTATCTGGATGGTAGCAGCCAGTATGTGGAAGGCTGTTGTATTCGAAAAGATCATGGACCTGAAACTAATCACTCTCATCATGCAGAAGAAGCGCATTGTCACCATCACCATGTAGCAGAACACGCTTGCCAATCACCATCTAATTAAATGCGTCCAATGAGGATGCATAAGATGAATCACTTTAAAACAGATTTTAAAAATTAGCCTGGGATGAATCATGAAAAATGTAGGGATGAAAGCAGAAAGTTACCGTACAGCAATTGCCACTGGAATCCTGCATGCACCGCCACATTGCATTGAGCTGCTACGTAATGGCAATACTGAAAAAGGTGATGCCCTGAAAACAGCACGCATTGCCGGCATTCTAGGTGCCAAACGGACCGATGAGCTGATTCCACTCTGCCATCCATTGCCGATTTATCGTGCCGATGTGGAATATGAACTGTGTGATGCACATGTCGAAATTATTGCTACCGTTGAAACCATTGGACCAACTGGTGTGGAAATGGAAGCTTTGACAGCGGTCAGTCTGGCAGGTCTGACCTTGTATGACATGCTGAAGCCGCATTGTGAACCGGAAGATTTGTCGCTGGATCAATGCAGGTTGCAGCAGAAAAAAGGCGGAAAATCACATTTTACCCGCGTACTTAAAGAGAGTCTGTCCGCTTCGGTTATTGTGCTGTCCGATACGGTTGCAGCAGGCAAAAAGCCGGACACTGCCGGACAAAACGTAATGGAAATTTTAAAAGAAGCCAATTTTGATTCTATTAGTTATCAGGTTATTCCCGATAGCCCAGAACAGCTCTTGACCCTGATTGAACAGCAGAAAAATCAGTATCCGCTGATTCTAACTGTGGGCGGTACTGGCTTAGGTCCTAAAGACCTGACCGTCGAAACCCTACAACCTTTGCTGCAACGGGAAATTCCCGGTTTAATGGAAGCTTCACGTAGTTTTGGGCAAAAACGTACCCCTTATGCAGCATTAAGTCGTGGCGTGGCTGGCTATATTGAGAACAGTCTGGTGATGACCCTACCGGGAAGTCGTCAGGGTGCGAAAGAATCTCTGATCGCGGTACTTCCGGCTTTGGTGCACTTGTTTGATGTGCAAAAAAATATCCCACATGCGGGGGGCTATCAATGAATCAGGCAATATCGCATTCAGCCTGCGGTGCTGAGCCGGGACTGATTTCTGTTGATCAGGCACTACAGATGATACTTGAGCAGACGAATGTCTTGGCAACTGAAAGCCTGCCGCTTGTTCAGACTCTGAATCGCTATCTGGCAAAAGCGATTGATTCGGCTATTCCATTGCCGCTGTTTTCACAAAGTGCTGTAGATGGCTATGCGCTTTGCAGTCCAGAAAATGTTAGTGCTCACAGCACTTTTGAACTCATTGGAGAGATTCGGGCAGGGCAAAGTACTGAAATTGAACTGCGGCCAGGTCAGGCGGTCCGGATTTTTACCGGTGCCAGGATTCCAGCAGGAACTACAACGGTCGCCCGTCAGGAAATTGTCAAATGCCATGCCAATCAAATCATTATTACAACAGACCTAAAGCCTCATACGGATATACGTGATGCAGGCGAGGAAATCGCACAAGGGCAGCGTCTGGCAGATGCAGGTCAAAAACTGCATGTAGGTGCAATTGCTGCTTTGAGCATGGCAGGCGTAAAGCAGGTTTCAGTCTATCGTTACCCTAAAATTGCTGTTGTGATTACTGGAGATGAAGTCGCTTCCAGCATTGAAGACCTGAATTCCGGAAAAATCTTTGACGCCAATGCTCCACTGATTCAGGCCTGGTTTCAATCACAGGGTCAAAACGTAGATATTCTGCATGTTTCAGATAATGAGTATGAGCTGCAAACGTTAATACATCGTCTTAAAAACCAATACGACTTCATATTGACCACAGGCGGGGTTTCGGTGGGTGATTATGATTTCATTCGTCCTGTTGCCCTGGAGCAGGGTTTTGAGCAGATTTTCTGGAAAGTGAAGCAGAAGCCCGGAAAACCGATGTTATTTGCCAAGTATCGTCGAGATGATCAAGGTTACTGTTATCTCTTGGGTTTGCCGGGAAATCCGGCTGCTGTGTATGTCGGGATGCAAATCTATACGACAACTTTACTGAATGCCTTACAAGGGCAAAAGCAGTCACCTGCATGGCTTAGTGCGGTAATGACACATGATTTGAAAGCGGATGCACGTGAACGTTTTTTAAGAATGGCTGCAGAATTTGATCAGGGTACTTTAAAGCTCAAAAGCCTGGCGAAACAGCAGTCGCATATGTTGAGTAATCTGATGCAGGCCAATTGTCTGGTACGTATTCCGGCAGCAACAGAAATCCAAGCCGGGCATGTGGTACAGGGTTTACTGATTTGAAATGCCTGTCGCAATTCTCAATATTCGAATCACATAGAATGAGAAAGATGGATTTATTCAAAGTTCTACTCACTGGCGTGCTGTTGACTAGCCCCATGCTGTATGCCGAAACAGTTAAAATATATGCCGCAGCCAGCCTGACCAATGCGATTACTGATATTTCCAGACTATATGAGCAACAGCATCAGGACATCCAGATCGTTCCGGTTTTTGCTGCGTCTTCGGTATTGGCGAAACAAATTGCGGCGGGAGCGAGCAGTGATCTATTTTTCTCTGCAGACCTAGACTGGATGAATGATCTGATCAAGAAACAAAAAATTCAGATCGGTCAGATTCGACCTATGCTTTTGAATGAACTCGTATTGATTAGTTCTATTCAGCAAAAAAATCAATTTAAAATGTCAGCTGACTTTAATTTTGCGAAAGCCTTTCAGGGTTATTTATGTACCGGACAAATGGAATCGGTGCCTGCTGGAAAATATGCCAAACAAAGCTTAACCAGGCTGGGCTGGTTGAATCAGCTTCGAGGCAGAATTGTCGGTACGGATAGCGTCCGTTCAACTCTCGCATTTGTAGAACGTGGCGAATGTCAGGTCGGTATTGTGTATAGAACTGATGCCTTGATGAGTAAAAAAGTTAAAATTTCAGGGGTGTTTCCAGCCAGAACACATCGTTCGATTGTGTACCCGATTGCTTTAACCCGGCAGGGCCAGAAAAATCAGGCAGCAGTCCAATTTTCTAAATTTATCCAGACGAGTCCAAGGGCCAGGCAGATTTTCCAGAAATATGGTTTTAAGCTTAAGGTAGGCTAACTGCTCATGCTTACACCAGAAGAACTGAGTGCCTTGATGCTTTCAGCCAAAGTAGCGGGCTTTGCCACAGCGGTGTGTCTGCCATTTGCTATCGCCGTAGCATGGTTACTGGCGCGTTATGAATTCAGGGCCAAATTTCTCGTAGAGGCAATATTGCAGATGCCTATGGTGCTACCGCCGGTAGTACTGGGCTATCTTCTGCTCCTGCTATTTGGTCATCAGGGTATGCTGGGGCAATATCTACATAAATGGGGAATTCAGCTGATATTTAACTGGAAAGGTGCGGTACTGGCAGCAATGATTGTGGCATTTCCTTTAATGGTTCAACCAATTCGCTTGTCTTTTCAAATGATCAACCGGCAGTTAGAACAGGTGGCAGGATCTTTGGGCGCCACACCATGGCGGGTATTCTGTAGCATTAGCCTGCCTCTGGCTTTGCCTGGAATTTTAATCGGCAGCATTTTATGTTTCAGCCGCAGTCTGGGAGAATTTGGTGCCACGATTACCTTCGTTGGCAATATTCCAGAAGAAACCCGTACCATTCCCATCGCCATTTATAGCCTGTTACAACAGCCTGATGGAGAAAGTATGGCTATGCGTTTGGTCATTTTATCTCTGATTCTGGCTTTTTCAGCCTTGATTGCAAATTACTGGATCATGCAGAAGTATCAACGTAAATTGGAGGGCTAAGATGCTGAAGTGTGATTTTCAGTTTAATTACGCAAATTTCCAGCTACAGGCCAATCTGGATATGCAGACGCAGTTGATTGGTATTGTGGGGGCATCGGGAAGTGGAAAAAGCACCTTTTTAAAAAATATTGCAGGGCTATTAAAACCATCACACGGCTTTATTCATTTCCAGCAAAAAATATTATTTGATCATCAGCAGAAACTAAATATTCCTGTTCATCAAAGAAAAATAGCCCTGATTTTTCAGCAAGCCTTACTGTTTCCGCATCTGAATGTCATGCAGAATTTGAAATATGCAGAACAGCTAAATATAAAAAATAAAAATCAGCAGAAATTTATGTTTGAAGACATTGTGGAGTTACTCGAATTAAAGCCACTACTTCGGCATCGGGCGCATCAACTTTCTGGTGGACAGGCACAGCGCGTTTCTATTGGACGTGCACTTTTATCTTCTCCCGATCTATTACTTTTGGATGAACCTTTAAATGGACTGGATCAAAAGCTGAAAAACCAGATTTTACCTTTTCTGAAAATTGTGATTAATCAAACAAACTTACCCATGATTTATGTGACTCATCATATAGATGAAGTGGCGTATTTAGAGGCGCAGATGCTGCATTTTGAAAAGGGAAAAATAGTCTGATTCAATGCTGCACCGATTTAAACCAGCAATGACTCCGAGTGGGTCATCCTCTCGCTGTTTTGCTCATAATGCCTCAGAAGATATCTATTTTTAAGAAAGAAACATCTAATTTAAGAGCTTGAATGTAAATTATTTTATGTAAAACAATATCTTATTTTATTTTAAAAGTAATCTGGCATGACCTATGCATATATCTAATTAAAGTCAAAGAAGACTCTACATTTGTATGACGGCCAATGACGTCCGTTCTGATCGTTACTGATATGCCTTGTGCATCACAGTGACTTAAATACGTTCAGTTCTGGTAAGGAAATGGCTATGTCTTCAAATACAAGTCTCAATAAAGCAACAAAAATAAGTCTATTTAACTTCAGTAGTTCAGCGATGCGGGCCTTCCATATGAGTTGGCTCGCTTTTTTTGTCTGTTTCTTTGCGTGGTTTGCCTGTGCACCGTTAATGCCAGTGATTGCCGGTGAATTCAGCCTGACCAAAGAGCAGATCGCCAATATCAATATTGCCGCAGTCGCCATTACAATTCTGGTGCGTCTGATCGTGGGGCCGTTGTGTGATAAATACGGTCCGCGTAAAACCTATACCGCCTTACTGATTATTGGCAGTATTCCGGTGTTTGGTGTGGCGTCGGCCAACAGTTATGAATCTTTCTTGTTTTTCCGTTTATTGATTGGCGCCATCGGTGCCAGCTTCGTGATTACTCAATATCATACCAGTATCATGTTTGCGCCAAATGTGGTGGGAACGGCAAATGCAACTACAGCAGGTTGGGGGAATGCCGGTGGCGGTGCGACTCAAGCCCTGATGCCTTTAATGCTGGCTGCTTTGGTGATGTTCGGTGTAGAACAGGCAATGGGATGGAGAATTGCACTTCTGGTTCCGGGTATTCTGATGATCATTGTCGGTGTACTGTACTGGAAATTCACCCAAGACTGTCCACAAGGCAATTTTAAAGAACTCCGTGCTGAAGGTATTTCTGTTGGTAGCGATAAAAAAGGCGGCCTTGCCATCTTAATGCATGCCGCACGTAACTACCGTGTGTGGATTTTGTTTGGCGCTTATGCAGCCTGTTTTGGTATTGAAATTTTCATCCATAACATTATTGCTTTGTACTTTGTCGACAACTTCCAGTTTGGCCTAAAAGAAGCAGGCATGGCTGCCGGGATTTTTGGTTTACTGGCATTGTTTGCCCGTGCCTTGGGTGGCATTGTTTCAGACAAAGTTGCGATTCAAAAAGGTCTGGATGGTCGAACCAAAGTCCTGTTTGCCTTGATCATGCTGGAAGGTCTGTTTCTTATTCTGTTTTCGCAAATGAACAGCGCGACCTTGGCTATTATGGCTATGACCATCTTTGCCTTGTTTACCCATATGGCATGTGGCGCTACCTATGCACTGGTGCCTTTTATCGACCGTGATGCCTTGGGCGGTGTGGCCGGTATTATTGGAGCAGGTGGCAATGTCGGCGCGGTGGCTGCGGGTTTCCTGTTAAAAGGCATGCTGGATATTCAAACCACTTTGATGGTACTGGGTGGCTTGGTGGTGATTGCTGCAAGTTGTGTGTTGATGATCCGTTTCTCTGTCGAGCATAAAGAAAAAGAACAGCGTTTATATGAACAGGCCGTGACTGAACGTCATCTGGCGGAAGTACAGCAATAACACAACACGCCCTGATATAAAATGAATTGACAAAAAGGATAGCAATATCCTTTTTGTTGTTTTTGCTAACGCAATAATAAAATGATGAGCTATATATTCAGGATAGGAAAATATTATTTAAAAAGTACAGAATGGTTGAATTTATCGAATAAAAGTAAAATCATTTATAGTTTATATGTTTAATTTGAGATGAAAAAATTAGATCTCTTGCGAAAGTAAAAACCACCTCAATCTAAGTTTCATGAGATATCAGAACTTAAACCGTTTTTCAGATTCTGAATTTAAACGCTTGGTTGGCGTACCTCGAC